>JBCBEP010000015.1:0-42509 GCA_038528605.1 Pseudomonadota bacterium | reverse complement strand
TTTCGCCGCATTCCGGCCCGCCGTGCTGCGCGAGCGAGCCAATTTCGCGGCCGCAACAAAAAAAAGGGGCCGCGCACGAGGCGCGGCCGAGTCGACAGGGAGGAGAAAACACGAGGACCGGACCACCAGCCGTCCCTCGCATGCCAACTGTCCCGCAGGACCGTTAACATCCCTCATGTACCGCGAAAATGAGTTCATTTCGCGGCGCATATTCCCAGCGCGCGCTGGCAGATGGATTCACGCAACGCCTGTTGCGTGCATGCATCGTGGGTCTCGCGGCGCCTGAACCTTGCCCAAGGGGAGGCCGGCGGCGATAAGCGAGGCCATGAAAAGGCTTCTGCGACGCTCTTTGAAATTGGTGGCAACTCCCGCATGTGCCATGCGCTCTGGATGCGTTGATGGATAGGGGCGGTGTGCGCCTCGCGCTCGACCGGGCGCGGCTTGAAGCGTATCTCGTGCGCGCCGTGCCGGGGTTCACGGGCCCGATCGAGGCGCGGCAGTTCAGCGGCGGGCAATCGAACCCGACCTATCGGCTCGACACGCCCTCAGGTGCCTATGTGCTGCGCCGGAAGCCGCCGGGGGACCTGCTGCCCTCGGCCCATGCGATCGACCGGGAATACCGGGTGATGGCGGCGCTGGGCGCGCAGCGCTTCCCCGTGCCGCCGGTGCTTCACTACTGCGACGACGCGGGCGTGATCGGCGCGGCCTTCTATCTCATGCGCTTCGTCGAGGGCCGGGTGCTCTTCGATACGCGCCTGCCGGGGATGGCGCCGGCGGACCGGACGGCGGTCTACGAAGCGCTGATCGACACGCTGGCGGCGCTGCATTGCGTGGACGTGGCGGCTGCCGGTCTTTCCGATTTCGGGCGGCCCGGCGGCTATATCCAGCGGCAGGTGGCGCGCTGGTCGACGCAGTACCGGGCAACGGCGGGGCCGGAAGCGCCTGCGGGCGCGGGGCCCGTGCTGCAGGAGATGGCGCGGCTGATGGAGTGGCTGCCCGGTGCGGTGGCGGGCCTTCCGGACGAGACATGCCTTGTCCATGGCGACTACCGGCTCGACAATGCCATGCTGGCGCCGGAGGGGCCGGACGTAGTGGCGGTGCTCGATTGGGAGCTGTCGACGCTCGGCCACCCGCTCGCAGACCTCAGTTACTTCCTGATGACCTGGGCCTTCCCGGCCGATCTGCGCTGGGGGCTGGCGGAGGCGGATCTCGAGGCACTGGGTATCCCCGACATCGCCGCGATGGCGGCGCGCTACGCAGCGGCGACGGGGCGGGACAACGTGCCGGATCTCGACCTGCTGATCGCCTACAACGCCTTCCGCCTCGCCGCGATCCTGCAGGGGGTCTATGCGCGGGGGCTGGCGGGGAACGCGGCGGACGAAGCGGCGCTGGGGATGGGCGCGGATGTGCCCCGGCTCGCCCGCATCGCGCTCGACTTCGCGGAACGCGCGGGCGCCTGAGCAGAGGCAGGCACCCGCGCGCGTTCTTCAGAAGTGGATCACCGCGTCGGCGATGAAGCGGAAGCCGTAGATCGTGTCCTCGCGGTTGGTCACGTTCGCCTCCCCGCCGACGCCGACGATGGCGTGGTCGGTGAGCCGATAGCGAAGGCCGCCGCCGATCAGCACCATGGTGCGGGGATCGGAGGCGCCGATATCGGCGAGGTCCGCGCCCGTGAGGTTCACGAGGCCGAGATCGTTGACCACCGAGTTGCCGCCATCGACGGGGGCGAGGATGTTGAGCTCGGCGAAGGGGTAGAAGCCGCCATCAAGCTCGTAGCTCGCATGGGCCGAGGCGTGGATGAAGGTCCAGTTATCGTCGGAGAGCGCGATCTGCCCGCCGACCGAGCCTTGCAGCGTGACCGGACCGGTCTGGTAGAGGGCGGTGACGAACGGGTTGATGTAGCCCGCGCCGGTGCCGTTGAGGTCGATATTGCTGCCGTCGAGCCCGATGACATCGGTGTTGAGGTTGCCGATGGGCGCCTGGTAGCGCAGGCCCGCGGTGGCGATCACGCCCGCCTCCGGATCCATGATGAAGGCGTATTTCGCGCCGAAGCCGAGATCGTTGAAGCCGCCATCGTCCGACAGCACACCATCGAAGCCCACATCCGTGTAGCCATCGAGCGTGGCGATGAGGCCGAAGCGCTCGGTGATGGCGGCGCGAAGCTGGAGGCCTGCGGCGATGACGCGGCCGCCGCCGGAGAGGAAGTCGTCCGGAATGTCGTGATAGGCGACGAAGGGCTTCGCCTCGGTGGTGATGTGGGGCGTCTCGTTGAAGACCGGGTTCAGGAGCGGCGGCGCATAGCGCTCGAAGCCGCCCTCGCCGATTGTCCCCTCGAGGTCGAGCCCGAAGAACCCGTCATCCGACACTGCGGTGGCCGGCAGCAGGGCGGCCGCCGTGGCGATCCCAATCAGTCCTCTCATCTCACGCACTCCTTCTCGTCGTGGTCGTGGCCGGAGCCCCGGTGGGCTCCACGACTGCGAGAGACGCGAGATCGCGCGATTATCCCTTGATTTGCATCAGTTGAGAATCTGGGCGCCCCGGTGTTGCGAATTGGTCATTCCCAGCTTCCCGGCGAGCGGAAGCGGCAGCGGCGTGCCCGCCTTGACCCTGGAGGGCGAAAGGAGGGAGGAACGGCGCTGAGATCGGGCACGGACAGAACCGGGGCACCACGCTGCCGGCAGCGATCGGCAGTTTCGGCATCCCGCGCCCGCGATGTCCGAGGTGCCACTCAACGGCCGAAATGGGCAGACCTACGGCGCCGGGTCGGCGCCGTAGGTCTGGTTGAGCCCTCAGTTGGTGCGGACGATCGAGTGGGGGCCGTGCGGTGTCGGTAACGACTGGCGCATCTTCACCAGCATGGGGCTCGGCGCGGATACGAGCTTCCAGAAGTCGATGGAACCGCCCTGCGTCATCGGATCTAGCTGGTCGTAGTTGACCACGGCGACAAACCTGCTGGAGGCGTCCCAGACGGCGGCCTCGGGCAGAATGCCGTCAAAGGTGTAGGTGCCGACGGTCGTCAGGCGACCGGTCTCTGGCATAATCCGGATCAGCGTGAGCGACGAGAAAGGCGTGTGGCGCGGATCCTCGGCCGGCGCGTAGGAGACCTCAAGATTGGTCGTCACCACCCACTGCCCGTCGGGCGAGACGGCGATGCCTTCGGGCGAGATCCCTGTGGCCGCGCGGCCGACGAGGAAATGGCGAGGCCCGTTCTCGCCTGCCTCGGCCGCAAAGCGAATGGCCGTGACATCCCCAGCCGGTGCCTCAGTCCAGATGCCGACGACATCGCTGCCCCAGTAGAGATTGCCGGTTAGGAAAAACTGCCCGTCCGGGGTGAAGCGGCCCATGAAGGGAAATTTCGAGGTCAGCACCGGATTGCCCCAAGCTTCGAGCGTCACGCCCGTCTCGCCCCGGACGACCTGCGCGAAGCGCACGATGGCGCGGTTCACGTCTGTGATCGCCACAAAATCGCCGGAGGGGTGCCACTCCACATGGCTGAGGCGATCGCCGGCCTCTGTTCCTGATACTGCAGCGTAACTGGGTGTTCCCAGCTGGCCATCGTTGAGGGGGACGAATGCGATGCCGCGCCCGTCTGCGGGATGCATGGCGACCGCCACGATGTCGCCTGCGGGACTGAGGGACAGCCCTTCCGGACGTTTGCCCACCTCGAGGCGCTGCACGACGGTGGGGGACGCTGTGTTCGAGATGTCGACCAGGGTCAGCAGGGAGCCTATGGGGAGATCGCGGAAGCCCGTGGCATCAGAGCCGCGCTGCCCGAAGGACTCGGAAACGACAGCGAACCTGCCGTCGGGTGTGACCGCCACCGCGGTCGGCGCACCGGCCACGGAGTTCGAGACCTCTACGGTTGCGAGGCTCAGCTCTCCGAGGTCGGGACTGACCGTTGCGACCATCAAGGTGTCGGCGCTTTCCTGTGGTCCGAGCTGCCCGGTCACATAGGCTGACGCCAACATGTCCCCATCGCTGATGGCGATGAGCTTCCCGCCCTGGAAGCTGGCATAGGGAGACCCGTCCTCGGCGAGCCCCTGTGTCATCGTGATCAGGGATAAGGCGCAAGCCACCCCAAGTGGTCGAAGCATGGCAGATACCTCCGTCTCAAGAGCTTCAGGGACCTCCCTGAAACAGCTAGAAGCCTACTCACGGTTCTGAAATTCGCAGTCTTGGGCCTATAATCGTGTTTTCCGATCAATAGCTATTGTGAGTGTTAGATGGAGCTCAAACGCCTCCGCCTCTTTGTTCTTCTGGCCGAGGAACTGCATTTCGGGCGGGCCGCAAAGCGGGCCGGGGTGGCGCAGTCTGTCCTCTCCGTACAGATCCAGCGGCTGGAAGACGAAGTTGGAGCGCCACTCTTCCTGCGGAGCCGGCGGGAAGTGAGGCTGTCGGCGCTCGGGCATCGCTTTGTCTTCGAAGCACGCGCCATCCTGGACCGGCTTGAGCGTGCCCGCCGCGTGGCAGATGCGATGAAGAGCGGCAAGGAACAGATGCTTCGTGTGGCCATGACGACGGTCGCCATGCTGGGCCGCGCGCCGGAAGTCGTCGGCCGCTTCCGAGATGCCAACCCCGAGATTGAGGTGGAGATACGCGAATTCGGCACGGTGGATCAGGAGAACGCCCTGGCGGTCCGCGAGATCGACCTGGGGTTTTTACACCCGCCGCTTGACCGCACCGATATAGAGATGCTGCCGTTGCCACCCTGGCAGTTTCTGGCACTTCAGCGGAGGGCTTCGGGGCCAGAGAGCGACTGCCTGTCTTGGGAGGAAGTCCTGCAAGCGCCGATCATTTTCTTCGGCCGCCGCCGTGCACCGCGCCTTTACGATGCCTTCATCAGCAGCGCATACGGCCTCGGCATCTCGCCCAAAATCGCTGCAGAAGCGCGCTCCTTTCTCTCTGCTGTCGGCGCGGCATCGGCGGGGATAGGTACGGCGCTGGTGCCGGCAGAACTACATAGCTGCGCCCCAGACCATGTTGCAGCCATTCCAATCCAGCACTGCCCCATCGTATTGCAGAACGGTATGGCCTTCCGGGCCAATGAAAGTCGACCAGCGCTCGACGCTCTGATCAGCTTTGTGGCGACGACCATGCGTGAGTGAGCACGGACCCATCTTCCCCGGGATACGGACGTTCGATGACGCTCCTACTCGGCGACCACCGTGTGCGCCTCGCTTCACGCATCGCTCGGCATGCGAACGCCTTGAAGACCGACCTGAGGGCAACCCGGTTCTTGCTACGCAGCGCATTGCAGGAACCGGGCAGCGCATCGCCGCTGTGAAGTGTTGGACGCAGGTCCGCAAAGGGCCGAGACCGCCAGCCACCAGGGTGCTTGTAGGGACGATTTGGTGCGCCGCCGCGTGACCTTACCAAGCCCTTGTTCACAGGTTGCCGCTGAGCCGCGGACGACCGCTTCGGCCTCCGTTAAGGGTTTCCATAACCTCGCAGAACTCGGGATAGCTCTGGCAAAGCTTCTTGAACGCAACAACATCTCTGATCCCACGGCCCAGCAATCGATGATCGGAGACGACCGTTTCTCATGGCTGCCGTCTTGCCAATAGCTGGTGGGCCCACGTGGTGTCAGCGGTGCCAGGCTATGTAGGATTTAGGGAGGGTGGCGACGCGTTCGGTCCAGATGTGGGCTTCGGGGAAGAGGGTTTCGAGTTCGCGGCGGTGGAGGACCGTGGTGCCGTCGATCATTTCGGTCCAGGCGGGCAGGCGGTGGCGCCAGCGCTCCTTCAGCCAGTTTCGAAGCGCCTCGGGGTAGAACCACCAGAAGGGCATGCCGGTATGCGCCTCCATCGGGAACCAGATGGACGGGGTCTGGACCCAGTAGGCGGGGGCGAGGCGCCGGGCCTCCTGCGCCAGGGCCGCGCGGGCTTCGGCATCGCCCACATGCTCGATGACGCTGTTCGAGAAGGCGAGATCGAAGCTCTGGTCCTCATAGGTCGCGAGGTTGCAGGCATCGCCCTCCACCAGCGTGATGCGGTGGTCCCCCGCGGCGAGCGGGGTGACGACGATGCCGGGCAGGTTGACGATGGTGATGTCGAGGGGGCCCGGAATGTCTGCCCAGCTTTCCGGTTGGCCGCCGAGATCGATCACGCGCATGCCAGGGCGGGGTGCCATGAGTTCGACGAACCGCTCCGTCCGCTTGGCGCGCTGATGGGCGGAAAAGCGGAGTAGCACCGCCTGGAACGCCCGGAACGGCAGATAGCGTAGCGACATGCGATGGGCCCCCAAGCCCGCGGCCACAAGCCCGCTTCGTGATGCTCCCATCACGGATGGGAGGCGGTACTGTCAACGTCCGGAACACGGGCGACTGTGACACACGGCACGTTAAGGCGGGATCGGGCAGCGATCGGGCGGCAATCGCGCCGGCGGGGCGAGACCTCAGCGCCGCCCGCCGCCGCCCTTCGAGCGCCGGCTCTTGCCGCTGCCCCGCTGACCCGGCCGGCCCACGGTGCTGCGGCCCGTGGGGGCTGTCTTCTCCTCGAGCGCGGACTGGCGGGCCATGGGATCGTCCGCCACGGCGAGCTCCATTTTCTCGAGGCGCTGGATCTCGTCGCGCAGGCGCGCCGCCTCCTCGAATTCGAGGTTCTCGGCGGCCTTCATCATGTCCTTGCGCAGGCCGTCCATCACGGCCGCGAGGTTGGAGCCGGTCTTGCCCTCGACACTCCGGTCGAGCGTGGCGGTGATGCGGCTCTCATCCGCCGTGCCCTGGTAGAGGCCCTGCAGGATGTCGTCGACGTTCTTCTTGATGGTCTGCGGCGTGATGCCGTGCTCTTCGTTGTAGGCGATCTGCTTGTCGCGCCGGCGGTTGGTCTCGCCGATCGCGCGCTCCATCGAGCCGGTGATGCTGTCGGCATACATGATCACGCGGCCCTCGGCGTTGCGGGCGGCGCGGCCGATGGTCTGGATGAGGGAGGTCTCGGAGCGCAGGAAGCCCTCCTTGTCCGCATCGAGGATCGCGACGAGGCGGCATTCGGGAATGTCGAGCCCCTCGCGCAGGAGGTTGATGCCCACCAGCACGTCGAAGGCGCCGAGGCGGAGATCGCGAATGATCTCGATGCGCTCGATCGTGTCGATGTCGGAATGCATGTAGCGCACGCGGATGCCGTGTTCGTGGAGATACTCGGTCAGGTCCTCGGCCATGCGCTTGGTAAGCGTGGTGCAGAGGATGCGGCCGCCGGCATCGGCGACCTGGCGGCATTCGTCGAGGAGATCGTCGACCTGGGTTTTGACCGGGCGGATCTCGACGGGCGGGTCGAGCAGGCCCGTGGGGCGGATGACCTGTTCGGTGAACACGCCGCCGGTGCGCTCCAGTTCCCATTTGCTGGGGGTGGCGCTCACGAACACGGACTGGGGGCGCATGGCGTCCCATTCCTCGAATTTGAGGGGGCGGTTGTCCATGCAGCTTGGCAGGCGGAAGCCGTGCTCGGCCAGCGTGAACTTGCGCCGATAGTCGCCCTTATACATGCCGCCGAGCTGGGGCACGGTGACGTGGCTTTCATCCGCGAAGACGATCGCGTTGTCGGGGATGTATTCGAAGAGCGTGGGGGGCGGCTCGCCCGGCTGGCGGCCGGAGAGGTAGCGGCTGTAGTTCTCGATGCCGTTGCACGAGCCGGTGGCCTCGATCATCTCGAGGTCGAAATTGGTGCGCTGTTCGAGGCGCTGCGCTTCCAGCAGTTTGCCCTCGCCCTCAAGCTGCTTGAGGCGGACGCGCAGCTCCTCCCGGATCGATTTGGTGGCCTGGTTCAGTGTCGGGCGGGGGGTGACGTAGTGGCTGTTCGCGTAGATGCGCACGCGGTCGAGCGTGCCGGTACGCTCGCCGGTGAGGGGGTCGAACTCGACGATCTTTTCCAGCTCGTCGCCGAAGAAGGAGAAGCGGAGGGCGCGGTCTTCCTGGTGGGCGGGCCAAAGCTCGAGGCTGTCGCCGCGCACCCGGAAGGCGCCGCGCTGGAAGGCGGCGTCGTTGCGCTTGTACTGCTGCGCGATGAGCTCGCGGGTAACCTCCTGCCGGTCGTAGCTGAAACCGGTCTTCAGGTCCTGCGTCATGGCCGAGTAGGTCTCGACCGCGCCGATGCCGTAGATGCAGGACACGGAGGCGACGATCACCACGTCGTCGCGTTCCAGCAAAGCGCGTGTAGCGGAGTGGCGCATCCGGTCGATCTGCTCGTTAATCTGCGCTTCCTTCTCGATGTAAGTGTCGGAGCGCGGGACGTAGGCTTCCGGCTGATAGTAGTCGTAATAGGAGACGAAATACTCCACCGCGTTGTCCGGAAAGAAGGACTTGAACTCGCCATAGAGCTGGGCCGCGAGGGTTTTGTTGGGTGCAAGAATGATGGCGGGGCGCTGCGTCGCCTCGATCACCTTGGCCATGGTGTAAGTCTTGCCGGTGCCGGTGGCGCCGAGGAGCACCTGGTCCTGCTCGCCCTCCTGTACGCCCTGGGCGAGTTCGACGATGGCGGTCGGCTGATCCCCTGCGGGATCGAACGCGGTCTCCATGCGCAGGCGGATGCCGCCTTCGAGTTTTTCGCGGCCGGCGAGGCGGTCGGCCGTGGCGAGGGCTGCGTCGTATCGGCTCATGCGGCGTCTCCCTGAGATCCGGCGGATATGGCCCGGCGGCGCGCCCCGGGCAAGCGCCCGCTATGCCGCAAGGTGCCCGCGGCGGTGGCGGGGCGCGCGGCGACTCACCCTGTCCCGCTGCTGCACCGCATCGGGACGGGTTGTGAATACGCAACAGCCACGCGCCGAGTACGGCCCTGATGGCGACAAGTTACTGGAATTACGCGAGGCTTCACATTTCCGCCACGTGACAGCGAATGCGCGTTGACCTGGCTCGCGCCATGCGTGTATCACAATGGTGCAAGCAGCGTTTCGTTGTCGGTTCGGCGCGCATCCACCCCACCCTCGCTCCCAGCGTCGGGCCGGCAACGATTTCCCCACCCTAGAAGAAGCTGCGCAGTACCCCCGCCTAAGAAAGCGCCGCCGGAATTTTCCGGTGGCGCTCTTTCCTTTGTGGGGCAATCGCTTGTGCCCGGCATCCGCGCCTGCGGCTATTCTCGGCTTGCAAACGGACGATCCTCTCGCGATACGGAACACGTGGCACGACGCATGGGAGGCCGCGATGCGCGCGCGAATCTTCAAACCGGCGAAAAGCGCCATGAGCTCCGGTGAGCAGAACACCAAGCGCTGGGTGCTCGAGTTCGAGCCCGCCGCGGCGCGCAGTATCGACCCGCTGATGGGCTGGGTTTCGAGCGGCGACATGCACCAGCAGGTGCAGCTGCGCTTCGAGAGCCAGGAAGCCGCCGAACGCTACGCGGGACGCCACGGAATTGCCTACGTCGTAGAGAATCCGAAACCGCGTGCGAAGAATATCCGTCCCATGGGCTATGCCGGGAACTATGCCTTTAACCGTCGGCAAGCCTGGACGCATTGACCATAGGCGACCGGGCAGGCGGCCCGGCGCCAACCGGACCAGAAGGAACGCGGGCCATGGCCGAGACCTTTACCGGGGAGGGCATGGCGCCCGCCACGTCCCCTGCCGATCACCCTGTCATCCACCCTATCATCATGTGCGGCGGCTCCGGCAGCCGGCTCTGGCCCGTGAGCCGCAAGGCGTATCCGAAGCAGTTCGCGGCGCTGCTGGAGGGCGGCTCGCTCTTCCAGCGCACGCTCGACCGGGTGCGGGGCAAGGGCTATGCGGCGCCGCAGCTGCTGACCGGGGCTGACTTCCGCTTCGTGGTGGCCGAGCAGCTTTCGGATGCGGGCATCGAGCCCGGGCGGATCGTGATCGAGCCCGAGGGACGCAACACGGCGCCGGCCATCTGTGCCGCGGCCCTGATGATCGCGGAGGCGGACCCTGGGGCGCTTCTGCTGGTGCTGCCGTCGGACCATGTGATCCGCGACGAGGCGGCCTTCCATGCCGCCGTGGCCGCGGGGGCCGGGGCAGCGGCGGGCGGCGCCTTCGTCACCTTCGGGATCACGCCGGACCGGGCGGAGACCGGCTATGGCTATATCGAGCTCGACGCGGCACCGGCGCCAGGCGGGCCCATGGGCGCGCAGCCTTTCACGCGCTTCGTCGAGAAGCCCGATGCGGTGGCCGCGGCGGAGATGCTGGCCTCGGGCCGCTTCCTCTGGAATTCCGGCATGTTCCTGTTCCCCGCAGCGGCGCTGGTGGCCGCTTTCGAGGCGCAGGCACCGGAGGTGCTGGCCGCGTGCCGCGCGGCAGTTGCCGCCGGGCGGACCGATCTCTGTTTCTTCCGCCTCGGTGAGGAGGCCTATCGCGCGAACCCGGACATCTCGATCGACTACGCGATCATGGAGAAGGTGGCGGGGCAGGTGGTGCCGGTGGATTGCGGCTGGAACGATCTCGGCTCCTGGGCCACGGTCTGGCAGGAAAGCGCCCAGGGCCTTGGCGCGGGCGAAGCGGGTGTCGCGGTCTCCGACGGTGCGCTGGCGATCGACTGCGAGAACGTGCTTCTGCGCACGGACGACCCGGACATGCGGCTCGTGGGCCTCGGGCTCAAGGACATGGTGGCAGTGGCCACCCGGGACGGCGTGCTGGTGGCCCCGATGGACCGCGCGCAGGACGTGCGCAAGGTGGTGGACGGGCTCAAGGCGGTGAATGCCAAGCAGGCGACGGAGTTCCCGCTCGTCTACCGTCCCTGGGGCTGGTACGAGACACTGGCGCTCGGCGGGCGCTTCCAGGTGAAGCAGATCTGCGTGAAACCCGGGGGGCAGCTCTCGCTCCAGTCCCATGTCCACCGCTCGGAGCACTGGGTGGTGGTCTCTGGCACCGCGAAGGTGACGGTGGATGAGGATGTGCGCCTCATGACCGAGAACCAGTCCATCTACATCCCGCTCGGCGCCGTGCACCGGCTGGAGAACCCGGGCAAGGTGGAACTGCGACTGATCGAAGTGCAGTCCGGCGCCTATCTCGGTGAGGACGACATCATCCGCTACGAGGACGTCTACGCCCGGGCGTGACGGGCAGCCCCGCGGCGGCGAGGCAAGCGGCATCGCGGCTGGTCGCCGCGATCGGTTGTTGCGGGAGCGCCTGGGGCGGGCAGGGGAGACGGGCGGCGGATCGTCGTGCTTTGGGGAGCAGTACTCCCGTTCTCTTTATGTTCACGTCCAGGCGATATACTGACGCGGGAGGGGGCGGGCGCCGGCTATCTTCCGTCTCGTCGTAGGGCGGCGGGTCGCAATAGGCCCTCTTCCCTTCGACCCGGCGAGCTTGTAGCTGGGGTTCGCGGCGGACGGGCGGCAGATCTGGCGGACGGGAGGCGGGCATGTTGCCGGTGACGGCGCTTTACGCAGGGCTTTCGGGTATCTGGCTTGTGCTTCTCTCGCTCGCGGTGATCCGGCTGCGGTGGCGCCACCGGGTCTCGCTCGGCGATGGCGGCGTGGCCGAGCTGGAGCGGGCCTGCCGCGCCCATGGCAATGCGGTGGAGACCGTTCCCATCGTCCTCATCATGCTGGCCCTGGCCGAGAGCCTCGGCACGCCGGCGCCGCTCCTGCATCTCTTCGGCCTCGGCCTCGTGGTTGGGCGGGTGCTGCATGGCGCCTACTTCTTCGTCGATCGCCCCGGTCTTGGGCTTCGCCAGGCGGGCATGGGGCTTACCTTCCTCGTGATGGGCGCGCTTGCCATCGGGCTCATCGCGCATAGCCTTGCGGTGCTGCTGACGGGAGGAAACGGGGCCGCATGACGATGGATCAGGAAGACCGGGCACTGGCGACGCGGCTGATGGAGGCGGCGCTGGCGGCGGGGGCGGATGCGGCGGACGTGATCGTGGTCTCCGCCACGTCGACCGCGGTGGGCGTGGCCGGCGGCATACTGGAGGAGGCGGAGCGGGCCGAGGGGCGCGATGCGGGCCTGCGGGTGATCACCGGGCGCGGGCAGGCCTGCGTCTCGTCCTCCGATCTGCGGGACGCCAACCTTGCCGAAATGGCGGCGCGGGCGGTGACCATGGCGCGGGCCGCGCCGGACGACCCCTATTGCGGGCTCGCCCCGGCAGAGGCGCTTGCCGGCCGCCGCGATGCGGAGGGCCTCGACCTCGCCGATCCGGCGCACCCGCCGGAGCCCGATGCGCTGGAGGCCATGGCGCGCGCGGCGGAGAGCGCGGCGCTCGGTGTGCCGGGGATCGTTCAGGTCGAGCAGGCTTCCGCTTCGTGGCAGCGGGACCGGCTGACGATCATGCTCTCCAACGGCTTCGAGGCAGGCTATTCGCGTTCGAGCATCAGCCTCGCGCTTTCCGCGCTGGCGGGCGAGGGCACGGGGCGGGAGCGGGACTATGCGGTGGAGACGCGCCGCCACGCCGCCGACTTGCCGAGCCCCGAAAGCGTGGGGTTGCGCGCGGGGGAGCGGACGGTGGCGCGGCTCGGCGCCCGGCGCCCGCCCGCGGGGCGCTACCCGGTGGTCTATGACGAACGGGTGGCCGGCGGTCTCATCGGCCATCTTCTCTCGGCGGCCAACGGGGCTGCGGTGGCGCGCGGCGCCTCCTGGCTCGACGGCAAGCTCGGCGAGGCGGTGCTGCCGGCGGGGATGACGGTCGGAGAGGAGCCGCACCTGCCCCGTGGCCGTGCCTCGCGGCCCTTCGATGCGGAGGGGCTGCCGACCCGGGCCTCGGCGATCGTCGAGAACGGGCGGCTCGCGCGCTGGGTGCTGGACCTTGCGACGGCGCGCCAACTGGGTCTCGAGAGCACCGCCAATGCCCGCCGCGGTCTTTCGGGCCCGCCGAGCCCGGGGGTGAGCAACGTCCGCATGACGCTGGGCGACCGCGACCGGGCGGGGCTGCTGCGCGAGATCGGGACGGGGCTGCTCGTCACCTCCTTCCTCGGCGCCTCGATCAACCCGACCACGGGCGCCTATAGCCGCGGGGCCAGCGGCTTCTGGGTGGAGGGTGGCGAGATCGCTTACCCGGTGAACGAGATCACGCTGGCCGGCAGCCTGCCCGAGATGCTGCGGAGCCTGCGCCCTGGCAACGATGCGGACCAGGCGAAGGCGCTCTCCGCCCCTTCCATGATCGTCGAGGGGCTCACCCTCGGTGCCTGAACCGGGAGGCTTGGGCCTCGGCCATGCGGACCATGCGGCCGACAGGGCGCTCCTGGTCGCGGCTGCGGAGGCGGCGGGGGACATCGCGCTCGAGGGCTTCGGCCGCCAGCTTGCCATCGAGGAAAAGGCCGACGGGCAGGGGCCGGTCACGGAGATCGACCTTGCCGTGGACGCCGCCCTCCGGGAGACGTTGTGCGCCGCGCGCCCCGGCTATGGCTGGCTCTCGGAGGAGACGGCGGACGGGCCGGCGCGGCTGAGCGCCGAACGGGTGTTCATCGTGGACCCGATCGACGGGACGCGGGCGTTCATCGACGGTCAGAAGGGCTGGGCGGTCGCCGTGGCGGTGGTCGAGGCCGGGAGGGCGACGGCGGCCGCCGTCCATCTGCCTGCCCGGGGCGAGACCTATGCGGCGGCCCTCGGCTGGGGCGCGACGCTTGGGGGCACGGCACTGGCGCCTGCGCCCGCCCCGGCGGATCTGCGCGACGCGGAGGTGCTGGCGGCCCGGCCGAGCTTCGAGGCGAAGCACTGGCCCGGCGGGGTGCCGGAGGTGCGGCGGAGCTTCCGGTCCTCGCTCGCCTGGCGGCTCTGCCTCGTGGCAGGCGGGCGGTTCGACGGCATGCTCACCATCCGGCCGAGTTGGGAGTGGGACATCGCGGCCGGGAGCCTGATCGCCGCGGAGGCGGGCCGCGCGGTGACGGATGCGTCGGGCGCGGCCCTGGTCTTCAACACGCCGGGCAGCCGTACGCCGGGCATCATGGCTGCGGACCCTCGCCTGCACGCCCATCTGCTCGCGGCGCGTCTGGCATAGCGGGGCCGCGGCTTCGTTGACGGCGGGGGCGGGGCCGGTCATGGTGCGGCGCGAAAGCCCGGCCAGCGGAGGACGCGATGACCACCAAGCTCCACCTCGTCTTCGGCGGCGAGCTCGTCGACCCCAAGACCACCACCTTCCGCGACACGGACGATCTCGACATCGTCGGCATCTATCCGAGCTATGCGCGGGCCTACGAGGCGTGGAAGGCGAAGGCGCAGCAGACGGTCGACAACGCGCATATGCGCTATTTTATCGCCCATCTGCACCGGCTGCGGGACGAGGAGCGCTCGGCGAGCGCCGAGGCCGAGGCGCTGGACGGCTGAGCCGTTTGCGCACGGCGGCTCCGGCGCCCGGCGCCATGCTGCACCGAGGCGAGAGGGGCGCACGGGGGGGCACACCCCCGGCGCCAACGGAAGGGAGAGCGCCGTCATGGCGAAGGCTGGGCTGATCGACCGGCTGGGCCGCTGGCTCCGGCAGTCCCGCGCCGGCCAGACCGCGGCCATCCGGTTCGGGGCGGGTTACATCTGGCTTGTGGCCCGGACCACGCGCTGGGAGGTGCGGGGCCGGCCGCATTTCGACGGTATTCTCGCGCCCGGCACCGGCGTCATCGCGGTGATGTGGCATGGTCGGCTTTTCATGTCGCCCACCTACGCGCCGCTGCCCCGCCGAACCGTGGCGATGATCAGCCGCGCGGGCGACGGGGACGTGATCACCGGGATCGTGGGGCGCTGGGGTGTGGAGACCGTGCGCGGCTCGACCTACGACAAGCGCAAGGGCCAGGAGAAGGGCGGGGCGCAAGCCTTCGAGGGGGCCGAGCGGGCGATCCGCGAGGGTGCTGTCGTCGCGATCACGCCCGATGGGCCGCGGGGCCCGCGCATGCGGGCGCAGGCGGGGGCGGCGGAGCTTTCGGCGCGCACCGGGGCGCCGGTGATCGGCGTCGCGTTCTCGAGCAGCCGCGGGCGCATCCTGCGGAGCTGGGACCGTTTCCTGCTGCCGCTGCCCTTCGGGCGGGGCGTGATCCTCTGGTCGGAGCCGCTGATGGCGCCGCCCAAGGGCGATGCCGCGGCGGCCGAGGCGCATCGCGCGGCCATCGAGGCGATGCTGACCGCGCTGACGGATGCGGCGGATGGTGTGGTGGGCCGGCCCACGGTGCCGCCCGCGCGCGAGACGGCAGCGCCTGCGATGCGCGAGGAGCAAGGGGCGTGAGCGGCGGGGGCGAGGGCAGCGGCTCCATCGCCCTTTCCGCCTATCTCGCGCTGAGCGCCGTGGCCGGACCGGTCGCGCCCGCGCTCCTCGCCCGCCGGCGGCAGCGCGGCAAGGAGGACGGCGCGCGTCTCGGCGAGCGGCTGGGCCGCCCCGCCGCCCCGCGGCCGGAGGGCGCGCTGGTCTGGCTCCACGGTGCATCGGTGGGGGAGGGGATGAGCCTTCTGCCGGTGGTAGAGGGGCTGCTCGCGCTGCCCGCGCCGCCCACCTGCCTGCTGACGACGGGAACGCTCACCTCCGCCCAGCTCATCGCACCGCGCCTTGCCGCGCTTTCGCGGGACGGGCGGGCGCTGCACCAGTTCGCGCCGGTGGATACGCGGGGGGCGGTTCGTGGCTTCCTGAACCACTGGCGGCCGGATCTCGCGATCTGGGCGGAGAGCGAGTTCTGGCCGCGCCTGATGTGGGAGACGGCGGGGGCGCGCGTGCCGATGATGCTGGTGAATGCCCGTGTCTCGGCCAAGAGCGCTGCGGGCTGGCGCCGCGTGCCGCGCATGGCAGGCAAGCTGGTGGGGCTCTTCGCGCGGATCGATGCGCAGGACGATACCTCCGCCGCGCTGCTGGCGGGGCTCGGGGCGGATCCTGCGGCGCTGCATGTGTCCGGCAACATCAAGACGCTGCTGCCCCCGCCCGACGCGGCGCCCGAAGCGCTCTCGGCGCTGCGGGCGGTGCTGGGTGAACGCCGGCGCTGGCTCGCGGCCTCGACCCATGCGCCGGAGGAAGTGGCGGCGGTGGACGCGCATCTCGCCATCGCCGGCGGTGATGTGGGGGGCGCCCGGGCGGCACCGCTGCTCACGATGATCGCGCCGCGGCATCCCGACCGGGCGCAGGAGGTG
This sequence comes from Pseudomonadota bacterium, assembly GCA_038528605.1. Lineage (GTDB taxonomy): Bacteria > Pseudomonadota > Alphaproteobacteria > Rhodobacterales > Rhodobacteraceae > Thermohalobaculum. The sequence goes on along the minus strand of JBCBEP010000015.1, from coordinate 26,542 downwards.
GCGGAGATCGCGGCGCTGCGCGGCCTGCCCCATACGCGGCGGAGCCGGGGCGAGGGACCGCCGCGGGAAAGCGGGGTGTGGATCCTCGACACGCTGGGCGAGATGGGCCTCTGGTACCGGAGCTGCCCGGTCGCCTTTCTCGGCGGCTCGCTGGCGCCGATGGGGGGGCACAACCCGTTCGAGCCAGCCGCGCTGGGCACGGCGCTGGTAGCGGGGCCGAGCACGCAGAACTTTGCGCCTGCCTATGCGGCCCTCGCCGAGGCGGGGGGGTACCGGGCGATCCGGGGACCGGAGGAGCTGGCGCCGGCGGTTGCAGCCCTTCTCGGCGACGCGGTGGCGCGGCGCCATATAGCCGCTTCTGCGGAGCTTGCCCTTGCCGGGGCGCGGCCCGATCTCGCCCCGATCATCGACGCCGCCGCCGGGTTCCTGGGGGCGCACGGGTCTGGCGGGGTGGGGGCCTGATGCAGGCGCCCGGCTTCTGGTGGACCGCGCCTGACCGGCCGGCAGTGGCGGCCCGCCTGCTCGCCCCGGCGAGCTTTATCTGGGCGCTGGGCGGGCGGCTGCGGGCAGGGGGCGCGCGGCCCTTCACGCCGGCTGTGCCCACGCTCTGCATCGGCAACCTCACCGCCGGCGGAGCGGGCAAGACCCCGATGGTCGCGCATCTTGCCGGGCTGCTCGCGGCGCAGGTGCCGCATGTGGTGCTGAAGGGCCATGGCGGGCGTCAGGGCCGCGCGGCGCCGCATCGCGTGGACCTGGCAGCCGACGGCCCCGATGCGGTTGGAGACGAGGCGCTGCTGCACGCCGCCTTGGCGCCCACCTGGGTGGCGCGGGACCGGGCTGCGGGCCTGCGCGCGGCTGTGGCGGCCGGCGCTGGGGCGCTGCTGCTCGACGACGGGCTGCAGAACCCGCATCTCGCGCCGCATGCCCGCATCGTCATGGTCGATGCGGGGCAGGGGTTCGGCAACGGCCGGCTGATCCCGGCGGGCCCGTTGCGCGAGGCGGTGGCCCCTGGCCTCGAACGGGCGGATCTCGCCGTGCTGGTGGGCGCGCCGGCGGCGCGGGAGGCGTGCCTTGCCCGCTGGCCCATCCTCGCGGCGCTGGCGGGCGAGGGGCGGCTGATGGCGGCGGCACTTCGGCCGCTCGAGACCGGCCTGCCGCTCGCGGGCGCGCCGGTGGTGGCCTTCGCGGGCATCGGCCGGCCGGAGAAGTTCTTCGAGACGCTCAGGGCGATGGGCGCGGAGCTGCGCCTCGCCGAGGCCTTCCCGGACCATCATGTCTACCCCGATGCGGTGCTCGACCGGCTGCTCCGCCGGGCCCGCGCCGAAGGGGCGCTGGTGGTCACGACGGAGAAGGATGCGGTGCGCCTGCCGCCGCGCTTCCGTTCCGAGGTGATGGCCTTGCCGGTCCGGCTCACGCCCGTGGACCCCGCGCCGCTCGACCGGCTTTTGGCGCGCCTCTTCCCCGGCTGCTGAGAGCAGATCCCCACGCGGGCAGCCCTTGCCCTGCTCAGGGGCCGCCTTTACATCGCGATGGGAACGGAGGGCACCGAATGGCGGTTCAGGCAGGCGAGATCGAGCGGCTCATCAGGGATGCGTTCCCGACAGCGACCGTGGAGATCCGCGATACGGCAGGGGACGGCAACCACTACTTCGCCGTCGTCGTGGCCGAGGAGTTCCGCGGCAAGAACCGTGTCCAGCAGCAGCGCATGGTCAACGAGGCGCTGGCCTCGATCCTGAAGGGGCCGGACGCGCCGCTGCACTATCTCGGGCTGCAGACCAGCGCCCCCGATTGAACCATCGAGGAGACGACGATGTCCGACATCCAGGCCGAGATCGGCGAGACCATCAAGGCGAATGACGTGGTGCTTTTCATGAAGGGCACGGCGCAGCAGCCGCAGTGCGGCTTCTCCATGCGCGTCTCGCAGATCCTCAGCTACATGCAGGTCGAGTTCAAGGACGTGAACATCCTCGACCCGGAGAAGCCGGACCTGCGCCAGGGCATCAAGGATTTCTCCGACTGGCCGACGACGCCGCAGCTCTACGTCAAGGGCGAGTTCATCGGCGGCTGCGATATCGTGACCGAGATGACGCTTTCGGGCGAGCTCGACCAGGCGCTGGAGAAGGCCGGTGTGGGCTTCTCGAAGGAGGCAGCGGAGGCCATCCGCAACCACAACAGCGAAGAGGCCTGAGCGGGGCTTTCCGGGCCCGGGAGGGAGGCGGCGATGCAGCTTTTCGCAGGCCTCGGCAATCCCGGCCCGAAGCATGCCCGCCAGCGGCACAATATCGGCTTCATGGCGCTCGACGCGATTGCCGAGCGTGAGGGTGCGCCGGGCTGGCGCGCCAAGTTCCAGGGGGAGGTGACCGAGCTGCGCTTCGGCAGCACGAAGGTCGTCCTCCTCAAGCCGCAGACCTTCATGAACCTCTCCGGTCAGTCCGTTGGCGAGGCGGCCCGCTTCTACGGCGTGGCGCCGGAGGATGTGACGGTTTTCCACGACGAGCTCGACCTCGCACCGGGCCGCCTGCGCGTGAAGCGGGGCGGGGGGCATGCGGGGCATAACGGGCTGCGCTCCATTCACCAGCATATCGGCGAGAGCTACCGGCGCGTGCGCCTCGGCATCGGTCATCCCGGGCACAAGGACAGGGTGGCGGGCTATGTGCTGCACGATTTCGCGAAGGCGGAGGAGGCGTGGGTTCACCCGCTGATCGATGAGATGGCGCGGGCGGTGGAGAAACTCGTGGAGGGGGACGATGCGGGTTTCATGAACGCCGTCGCCGCCCGCCTGCAGCCGCCCAAGGCGGAGAAGCCCCCGAAGAAGCCCGCGCCGGCAGGCGAAGCCGCGCCGAAGCCGGCTGAGGAACCGACTGCCTCGCCCTTCGAGCGGCTGCGCGGGCTTCTGGGCAAGCGCTGAGCGTTCTCCGCGCAATTCACGCAAAATCTCCGCAAGCGTGATGGGAGACACACCTTCGAAATCACGCCTCTCCTATTTGATGAGGGTGGCAGGATGGAATCGTCGGCCGGGTGCCTGACCCTAAGGGCAGGAACGCAGCGGCAGACGACACGTTGTCCCCCCGAATGCAGAGGAGGTTGTGATGTCGAGAATGATTGCCGCAAGCCTGGTCGCCAGCAGCCTTCTGGCCGCGTCTCCGGCCCTGGCGGGGCCCGTGCTCGAAGGCGCCTGGACCTCCGACAGCGGTGCCGTGATCGCCTGCAACTCCTTCCGCTGCGACAAGATCTTGCCGGGCAATGGCATGGTGATCGACACGTTCGACTACCGCCTGAACGGCACGGCGCTGGAGCTGCGCTCGCTGGCGAGCGGGCGCGTGCACCATTACACGCTGCGCGCCGAGGCCGATGGCGCGATCACCGGCCGGTCGGCGATGGCGGACCCGCTGCGGCTGGAGCCGTTCGACGGAGCGCTTCCCTATCAGAACTACGTGCCGTTCCCGGATGAGAACGTGCAGGCGACGCTCTACGAGCTGGAGGCGGAGCCGCTCCGCCCCACGACGCCCGAGACCGACCCGGTAACAGCATCGCGCTGACAGCATCGCGCTGAACGCCGCCAAGGGGAGCACCGGGGCGTGCCGACTTGACGGCGCGCCCCCGTTCATGTTCCGCACCCCGCGTTCCGGCCACGCGGCGTGGCCCGGAAGCTGGCTGGCCGGGAGGGGCGCATGGGTTTTCGCTGTGGCATCGTGGGGCTGCCGAATGTCGGCAAGTCGACCCTCTTCAACGCGCTGACGCGGACCGCCGCGGCGCAGGCGGCCAACTTCCCCTTCTGCACGATCGAGCCGAATGTGGGCGAAGTGTCGGTGCCGGATGCGCGGCTCTACACGCTTTCGGAGATGGCGAAGAGCCGGGAGACGATCCCCGCGCGGCTGACCTTCGTGGACATCGCCGGGCTGGTGAAGGGGGCGTCGAAGGGCGAGGGGCTCGGCAACCAGTTCCTGGCCAACATCCGCGAGGTGGACGCCATCGCCCATGTGCTGCGCTGCTTCGAGGACGACGACATCACCCATGTGGACGGTCGGGTGGACCCGCTGGCGGACATGGAGACCATCGAGACCGAGCTGATGCTGGCGGATCTGGAGAGCATCGACCGGCGCCTGCAGAACCTCAGCCGCAAGGTGCGCGGCGGGGACAAGGAGGCGGTAGAGCAACAGGAATTGCTCGAACGCGCGAAAGCTGCCCTGGACGACGGCAAGCCCGCGCGCACGGTGGAGATCTCTGCCGAGGAGGCGAAGGCCTGGCGGGTACTGCAGCTCATCAGCGCGAAGCCGGTGCTCTATGTCTGCAATGTCGACGAAGGCTCCGCGGCCGATGGCAACGCGCATTCCGCCAAGGTCGCCGAGTGGGCCGCGAGCACAGGTGCCCGTTCGGTCGTCATCTCGGCGCAGATCGAGGAGGAGATTGCCCAGCTCGACGATGCGGAACGCGCTGAGTTCCTGTCGGATATGGGGCTGGAGGAGCCGGGTCTCGACCGGATGATCCGCGCGGGCTACGGCCTGCTCGATCTCATCACCTATTTCACCGTCGGGCCGAAGGAGGCGCGGGCCTGGACCATCGCCGCCGGTACGCTCGCACCGCAGGCCGCCGGCGTGATCCATGGCGATTTCGAGCGCGGGTTCATCCGGGCAGAGACCATCGGCTACGACGACTACGTCGCCCATGGCGGCGAGCAGGGCGCCAAGGATGCCGGGCGCATGCGGGCCGAGGGCAAGGGCTACCGTGTGGTGGACGGCGACGTTCTGCACTTCCTCTTCAACACCTGATCACACAACGTGTGCGATGCGCCATGCATCGTCCGCGTCCCCTTGATTTCCGGATTCCCGCCGTCGATCCTCCGCTTCCAACAGGGCTTTTCGACGTGACGACGGGCAGCGCTGCCAGCAGAGCAGGGCACCCGCGAAGAACGGGAACGGACGGATGCGATCCACAGCATGCCTGGCGGCCGCGGCCGCGCTACTGTTTGTGGGGCTGCCCGCAGTGGCGCAGGAGACGGAGGGGAACGGGCGTCGCGACCGACCCGTGAGCCTCGCGGAGGTTCAGGGGAACGCCGCGCGGGTCGTTCCCATCGCCCTCGGCCTCGAGGTTCTTCAGGGCGACGTGGCACGGCGCGCGCGGCTGCGTTTGCTCGAAGGTCCCGAAGGTGGCGTCGACGGGGTCAGCATCTGGGGCGGGCCGCAGGGCGCCTTTCTGGATTTCGACAGCGAGGGTTTCGACGGTGCGTTCGTCGGCGGGGCCATCGGTATCGACTTCGATATCGATACGGACTGGGTGGTCGGCTTCCGCCTCGGCTTCGAGCACACGGATCTCGACACCGCCATCGACGGTATTCCGGGGAACATGGACAGCCGCGGGCTGGCGCTGACCTTCTACGCCGCCTGGCAGCCCTACGAAAACTGGGTGATCGACGGTTTCCTCGGCGCAGGGCGCACGGCCTACGACTTCAACAATGGCGGCGTGACGGGCACGATCGACGCGGACCGGTTTACCGGCGGCATCGGCGCCTCGGCCGTCTACGGCTACGGCAACTTCCAGCTCAGCCCTCGGCTCGAGCTGGCGCTGGCGGTGGACAGCGCGGTGGGCTTCTTCGACAGCGCGGGCGTGGAGGCCACCAACAGCCTGATCACGTATTTCGAAGGCGCGTTCGGCGGTGAGGTGGCTTACCCGATGAGTTTCGGGGGCACCGGTTTCACGCCATGGCTTTCGGCCGCGGTGGTCGGCACGCTTGACGAAGTGGGTCAGGCCTCACTTGTGGGCGACACGGTGCATGGCCGGGTAGGCGCGGGCCTGCGCCTCCGCCAGGGCCGCTTCGCCGTCGACATCGAGGGCCGCGCCGCGGGCTTCGGCGGCCGAGACTTCAACGACTACCAGGGTCTCCTCCGCCTCTCGGTGGTGTTCTGAGGCGAGGCGCGGAAAGAAGACCGGCGCGCCTTGACAGGCACGGCCCCGCTTCTCTATCTCCCCCACCACGCCGATGAACAGGCCGCTTGGGGAATAGTTTAACGGTAGAACAGCGGACTCTGACTCCGTCAGTCCTGGTTCGAATCCAGGTTCCCCAGCCACCTCGCATTGTTCAGTTATCCGTTCCAGGTCGTCCGGTCCGTCGTGCGCCTTCGGAAGACTTCCGAGCGCCTTCATGGCCTCTGGTCGGCGCTTCAGATCGAACTCTTCGACGCGATTCCCCCCTTTTGAACGCGGCTCCGCAGAGCGCGTGGGGGAGAGCCGTGGGGCGCTGTTGAGACGCTGATTATTGAATTCTTGTGCCAAAGTGAGCTGAATTTGCGATTTGTCGTTCCTTGTGGGGCGGTAATGCACGTAGTTTCCCGACAGAGGCGGGCATTGGATCACTCCGATGGCCGGCTCGGCGCAGCGCAGGGACGGCGCCAATGCGCGGGGAGCGGGAGCGAGACGTGACGGGGCGGAAGTACACGAAGGCTTGCACGGAGGAGCCTGCCGGCCGCGTTGGGGTGCGCAGGCTGCAGCGCGCTTTCCTCGCGTCGACCCTCGTCCTCATCACCGTCGTCGCGAGCTTGTTCTCGCTGGAGCGGGTTATCTCGAGCACGCAGGCGGAGATCCGGCACGAGGTTGTCGGCGTCTACAAGCTCCGCCTTCTCGTGGCCGAGGTGAACAAGCTGGCGCTCGAGTTCCACGCCTCCGAGAGCCCCGGTGCGCGGAGCGTTGCCCGGCTGGCGCTGGAGCATGCGCTGGGGCGGCTCCGCGAGGAGCCCGACCGCGCACCGGTGATGCTGCCTGCCATGCTCGAGGCGCTCGTGCACGGGATCTATCGCGGAGCGGCGGACGAAGCCTACGCCGCGCTCTACCGGCGGATCGATCTGCTGGAGCGCTCCGGCAGCCTGTTGCTCGGTGCCGGCACGTCGCTTGATGCGGCGCTTGCTGTGAGCGCGATCAGGGCGCAGACGCAATCCGACCTCGACGTGGATCTTGAGAGCATCACGCGCTGGCACGAGGCGGTTGCAGAGCGCCTTCGGCACACGCTCTTCCTGCTGCAGGCCATGGCGATCCCGGTGATCCTGCTCACGGTGGCTGCCATCTGGTTGGGTGGTTTGCGCCCGGCAATCCAGCGGGCCCGGCTGGCCGTGATCGGTCTCGCGAGCAGCGAAGAGACCGCACGGAGGCTGGCCGAGAAGGCGGAGGCCGCGAACGAGGCGAAGTCGCGCTTCCTCGCCACCATGAGCCACGAAATCCGGACGCCGATGAACGGCATCATCTCGGTCTCCGAGCTGCTGAAGCTGCGCCTGAAGAGCGAGGAGCAACACCTTGCGCGGCTCATCGAAAAATCCGGCCGGCTCCTACTGTTCCTGCTGAACGACATCCTGGATTTCTCGAAGATCGAGGCCGGAGCGATGCGGTTCGACGAGACGGGGTTCGACCTGCGCGAGGCGGTCTGCGACGTGGCGGAGCTGCATCGCCCGGCGCTCAGCGAGCGAGGCATCAGCCTCACCCTAACGCTGCCGCCGGAGGGGGCGCCGGGTACCCTCCGGGTGGGCGACCGCATGCGTGTCATCCAGATCCTCAACAACCTCGTCGGCAACGCCGCGAAGTTCACGCTCGAGGGCGGGGTGAGCCTCCACCTCGATGCGGACCGTGCGGACGGGGTCCGCATAACGGTGCGCGACAGCGGGATCGGGATGACGCCGGAGGCTGCAGCGCGTGCCTTCGAGCCGTTCTATCAGAACGATGACGGCCGCGCGCGGCGCTTTGGCGGCACCGGCCTTGGCCTTGCCATCGTTCGGCGGCTGGTCGATGCGATGGGCGGGCAGATCGGGATCGAAAGCAAGCAGGGGCACGGGACGGAAGTGGCGTTGACCCTGCCGCTCGCGGTGATGCCGATGCCGGTTCTTCGTGCCGGCGGCCCCGCTGCCCCCAAGGTGACGCCGCGTGTCTCGACCGAGCCTCTGGGCGACGCCCCTGCGGCCTCGCCGGCGCCGAAGTCACCCGCTCGGCCACGGGCGCTCGCGGCCGACGATATGCAGACCAATCTGCTCGTGCTGCGCAGCTGTGCGGGGCATCACGGGTGGGACATCGTGTGCGTGGAGAGCGGGGCGGAGGCGCTTCGGGCCATCGAGGCATCTGTCGAGCGGCCGTTCGATCTCTACCTGCTCGACATCGCCATGCCCGGTATGGACGGTATCGAAACGCTCGCGGCGCTGCGCCAGCGGGAGCGGGATCTGCACCTCCCCCCCACCCGCGCCGTTGCGGTGACCGCCCATGCTTATCCGGACGAGGTGGAGCGAATCCTCGCGGGCGGCTTTGATGGGCATCTCGCGAAGCCCGTGCAGCTGGCCGAGCTTGGCGACATGCTCGGGCAAGCGCTGGAGTGCGGCGCTTCCCCTGCGTCCGAAAACGCGACACCGGGGTGAAACTGGGGTGAAACCCTGCGCGACGCTGCGTCACAGCGGCGGTCTTCGCTATCTCAACTGATCGCTAACCGGTATGCTCTACCCAGCGCGCGATTGGCGCCGCTACGGGAGAGCGCGCATTGTCACCTGAAGAGTTCCAGCTGGCGCTGGAGCAGCTCTCGATGGAGCTGCTCAACGAAGCGCGCTCGGACCCTGCAGCGGAAGCAGCGCGGTTGGGGATGGGCCTGAACGATGGGCTCCCTGCCGGCACCATCGGGCCTGAGCCCGTTCAGCCCCTTGCCTTCGATGCCGATCTCTACGAGGCGGCCTCCGGCCATGTGCGCTGGATGCTGGCGAACGATGTGTTCTCGCACACCGGCGCCGGGGGCACGAACTCCAACGCCCGCATGGTGGCGGCCGGCTACGCGCTGCAGGGGACCTGGGCGACCGGTGAGAACCTCGCCTGGTTCGGCACTACAGGCACGTTGGACGATGCGCGCGAGGAAGAGTTCGTCCGCAGCATGCACGACAACCTCATGCGCAGCCCCGGTCACCGTGAGAACATCATGGATCCGCGGTATCGCGAGGTTGGGATTGCCGAGGAGACGGGCGTCTTCGTCGCCGAGGGCACGCCCTACAACACGGCGATGACCGCCTACAATTTCGGCCTCTCGGGCACGACGCGGTTTCTGACCGGCGTAGTGTTCGACGATGCGGATGGCGATGGCGCCTACGGCATCGGCGAGGGGCGCGGCGGCGTCGCGGTGACGCTTGATCCGGGCAGTGGCGCGGTGACCACGAGCGCAGGCGGCTACAGCCTCGCGGTCGGCAGTGGCGCCGTCACGGTGAGTTTCAGCGGCGGCGGCCTTTCGGGTGAGCGGAGCCTGCGGCTAGAGCTGCCGGGCACGAACGTGAAGCTCGACCTGATGGACGGCGACAACGCGGGCGACACGGTGCGCACCAGCAGCGGCGTCACACTGCTCGAGGGGCTGACGGATGTCGTTCATATCGGCGCCTATGGCGGTAGCAGTGCGGGTAACGACGACGACAACCTGATGACCGGCGGGACGGGGCAGGATGCCTTCGCCGGCCTTGGCGGGAACGACACGCTGCTGGGCGGCGCGGGTGACGACACGCTGACCGGCGGCGCGGGCGACGATCTCCTGCGCGGTGGTGCCGGGGAGGACGAGGCCCGGTTCATGGGCGCGCGGGCCGAGTACGGCTTTGCGGTGGCCGATGGCGGCATCCGCGTGAGCGGCGAGGGCACGGACTTCGTTGCGGACGATGTGGAGCGCCTCGTTTTCGAGGACGCTGTGCTGAGCTTCGCGGCCGCGCGGGCGGCGGCGGAGACGGGCGGCACGCAGAGCGGCACGGAAAGCGATGACACGCCGCTCGGGCCGCGTGACGGCACGCCGGGGGACGACCTGATCGCGGGAACGGACGCGCCCGACGAGATCATCGGCACGGCCGGGGACGACACGATCGAGGGTGGCGACGGGATCGATACGGTGATCCATGAGGGCACCGGGGCCGCGTGGCAGCCGAGCCGTCTTTCCGACGGCGCCACGGCGCTCGCTGGGCCGAGCGGGACGGATACGCTGCGCGATGTGGAGCGGGTGCTGCTGGATGACGGCGCCTGGGTGCTCGATCTCGACGGCGCGGCGGTGGGCGATGTCTATCGGCTCTACGCCGCGGGCCTGGGGCGGACGCCTGACGAAGGTGGGCTGCTGCACTGGTACGACCGGGTGGAGAGCGGCGCGCTCGATCTCGAAACGCTCGCGGGCATGTTCGTGGCGAGCGACGAGTTCGCTGTGCTCTACGGTGCGGCGCCGACCGACCCCGAATTCGTGAACGCGCTCTACGGCAACACGCTGCTGCGTGCGGCCGATGACGAGGGGCTGCAACACTGGGTGCCCCGCCTCGAGAGTGGTGAGATTTCCCGCCCTGAGCTGCTTCTGCGTTTCAGCGAGAGCGACGAGAACCTAGCGTTGACCGCCCCGCTGCTCGATGGCGGCGTCTGGGTCAGCGACCCGCTCGACTTCTCCGCCTGAGCGCGCCCTCAGCCCGGCGGCGGCAGGAAATTCACCTCATGCTCTGCCGAGATGCGGACGAGTTCCGCGGGATCGGTCACGCCGTCGAGGCGCGGGAAGAGGCCGAAGAGCGCGCGGGTGGGGGCGACGCCGAAGACGGCGGTAACCGCCGCGCCCGAGCGGTTGAAGATGCCGTGGGCAATGCCCATCGGCATGCGCACCATGTCGCCCGGACCCGCCGTTTGCACCTCCGCGCCGAATTCCACGTCCACACGGCCCTCGAGCACGTGAATCCACTCATCCTGCGTCGGGTGGATATGGGGGGGTACGAAGGTGCCGTCCGGGATCTCTGCGTGCCAGAGAAAGGCCTGCTCGGAGACGAGGAGCGTGCGGTAGGTGTGACCCACGACGTTCCAGGCGGGTGCGGCGTAGGCCTCGCCGGCGACCGTGATCCCTTTCTCGAGCTTCATGCCATCTCCCTCCCGCTGGATTGTTGGTGCGTTTCCCGCAGTCATGCACAGGCAGGCGGTGGCGGCCAGCGTGAAAGGCTTAGAGATGGAGGTGCCGGTCGATCACGCCGGGGTCCGCCGCGAGATCCGCCGCGCGGCCCTGCCAGACGCTGACGCCCTTCTCCAGGATCACATGCGCATCGGCGAGGCGCTTGAGGGCGGCGATGTTCTTGTCGATGACGAGAATGGCCTCGCCCTCGCGCTTGAGCTCGGCGAGCTTCTCCCAGATCTCCGCGCGGATCATGGGTGCGAGGCCTTCGGTCGCCTCGTCGAGCACGAGCAGGCGCGGGTTGGTCATCAGCGCGCGGGCGATGGCGAGCATCTGCTGCTCGCCGCCGGAGAGGCGGGCGCCGGGGCTTTGGCGGCGCTCGGCGAGGCGGGGGAAGAAGGCGAGAATGCTCGCGAGGTCCCACCGTGCCGTGGCGCCGCGCCGCGCCGTCGCCCGCAAGTTCTCCTCCACCGTGAGGGTCGGGAAGACCTGCCGGCCCTCGGGCACAAGGCCGAGACCGGCGCGGCCGATGGCATGGGGCGGGCGGCCCGCCATCTCGCGCCCGTCGATCCGGATGCTGCCGGCGCGGGGGGAGAGGAGGCCGAAGATGCTGCGAACGGTGGTGGTCTTGCCCATGCCGTTCCGGCCCAGCAGCGTGACGACCTCGCCCGGGGCGATGGTGAGGGAGACGCCGCGTAGCACCTCCACCGGGCCGTAGCCCGCATGCAGGTCCTCCACGGCGAGGAGGGGGGCGTTCATGCCTCCTCTCCCAGATAGGCCGCGCGGGCCGCCGGATCGGCGCGCACCGCGTCTGGCGTGCCGCTGGCGATGATCTTGCCTGCGACGAGGACCGAGACGCGGTGGGCCAGGCGGAAGACTGCGTCCATGTCATGCTCGACGAGGAGGAGGGGGATCTCGCGGGCAAGCTCTGCCAGACGTTCGGTGAGGGCGAGCCCCTCCGCATGGCCGAGGCCTGCCATGGGTTCGTCGAGCAGCAGCGCCTTCGGCTGCATGGCGAGGGCGACGGCAAGTTCGAGGAGGCGCCGCTCGCCATGGGCGAGGCCGCCGGCCGGCGTGGCCGCCCGGTCGGCGAGGCCCACACGATCGAGCGCGGCCATCGCCGCTGCGGTGAGGCGGCGCTCGCCAGCGGCAGAGCGCAGGAAACGGAAGGAGCTGCCGGCGCGGGCCTGGGCGGCGAGGGCCGCGTTCTCAAGCGCCGTGAAGCTCGGGATAACGGCCGAGATCTGGAAGCTGCGGCCGAGGCCTGCGCGGGCGCGGGCGGCGGGGGGAAGCCCGGTGACGTCCGCGCCCTCGAACCGGATCTGGCCGGCATCGGGCGCGAGGAGACCGGTGATCTGCTGCATGAGCGTGGTCTTGCCCGCGCCGTTGGGGCCGATCAGGGCATGACATTCGCCGGGTGCAAGCGTGAGATCGACGCCGTCCGTCACCACCAGCGCGCCGAAGGCCTTCGAGAGGCCCTGAAGCTCGAGGATCGGTTCGGTCATCGGGCGGTGAGCCGGAGGAGCGCGCCCATGAGGCCGCCGCGTGCGAAGAGCACGAGAAGGACGAGGAGCGGGCCGAAGAGGAGGCGCCATTCGTGGAGGACGAGGCTCAGCCCTTCTTCGAGTGCGACGAAGAGGAGGGCGCCGAGGAGCGGGCCCGAGCGGGTGCCGAGCCCCCCGATGAGCACCATGATGATGAGATCGCCCGAGCGCTGCCACGCGGCCGCGGCGGGGCTCACGAACTCGGCCTGATGGGCGAGAAGGAAGCCCGCGATGCCCGCGATCACGCCGGCGATCACATAGGCGGCGAGGCGGAAGCGGAAGATCTCGAAGCCCAGCGTCTCGGTGCGGACGGGTGCCTCCTTGGCCGCGCGCAGGACGCGGCCGAAGCGGGCGGCGGACATGAGGCCTGCGAAGCCCCAGACGAGGGCGAGGGTGGCGAGGATCACGGCGAAGAGGCCGGTATCGTCCTGCAGGAGGCCGGTGCCGAAGAGCTCTGAGGTGGACCACAGGGTGAGGCCATCGTCTCCGCCATACTGGCTGAGCGAGGAGGCGGCGAAGAACAGCATCTGCCCGAAGGCCAGCGTGATCATGATGAAATAGACGCCCGAGGTGCGGAGCGAGATGGCGCCGGTGACGAGGGCAAAGAGGGCCGAGGCGGCGATCACGAGGCCGAGGATCGTCGCACTGTCGTAGAGCCCTTCCTCAAGGCTGATGCCGGTGACATAGGCGCCGAGGCCGATGAAGGCGGCGTGACCGAGGCTGACGAGGCCCGCCTGGCCGATCAGGATATCGAGCGAGATGGCGGCGATGGCGAGGATCATCGCCTTCATTGCAAGCCCGGCGATGTAGGGGCCCACGAGATCGTCCCCCGCGAGGCCGAGAAGGGCGAGGCCGGCGAGGAGCGCGCCGCCCGTCAGCCAATCGACCTGCGAGCGCCGGGCGCCCGTCGCAGGGGGCGCGGCGATGCCTGCGGCCACGCTCATGCCATGCCCTTCGCGGGGAAGAGCCCGGTGGGGCGGAAGAAGAGCACCGCGGCCATCAGGATGTAGACGAGCATGGAGGCGAGCGCGGGGCCGACCTGATTGGCGGAGGACGCATCGAGGAAGAGGCGGAGCCCGTCGGTCACGAGGCTGCGGCCGAGGGTATCGACGAGGCCCACGAGGAGGGCCGCGACGAAGGCGCCGCGGATGGAGCCGATGCCGCCGATGATGATCACGACGAAGGCGGTGATGAGGAGATCGTCGCCCATATTGGGCTCAACCGCGAAGATGGGGGCCGCGAGCGCGCCGGCGAGGCCCGCGAGCATGGCACCGAAGCCGAAGACCACCATGAAGAGGCGGCGGATATCGACCCCGAGGGCCGACACTGTGTCCGGGTTGGTGGCGCCTGCGCGGATCAGCATGCCGGTGCGGGTGTGGTTCACCACGAGGTAGAGCGCGAGGGCGACCGCGAGGCCCGCGCCGATGATGGCGAGGCGGTAGACCGGGAAGAGCAGCCCGTCGGTCAGCGGGATGCTGCCGGAGAGGAGTTCCGGCGGGTCGATGGTTAGCGGTGTGGGGCCGAAAATCGTGCGCGCGGCCTCGTTGAGGAAGAGGATGATGCCGAAGGTGGCGAGCACCTGATCGAGATGGTCCCGGTCGTAGAGGTGCCGGAAGATGAGGAATTCTAGCGCTAGGCCGATGACGAGGGCGGCGAGGAGGCCGAGGGCGAGGCCCGCGAAGAAGTTGCCGGTGAGGCCGGTGAAGGCGAGGGCGAGATAGGCGCCCACCATGTACTGCACGCCATGGGCAAGGTTGATGAAGCCCATGACGCCGAAGACGAGGGTGAGCCCTGCGGCGACGAGGAACAGCAGGACGCCGAGCTGGAGGCCGTTCAGGAGCTGGATGAGGAGGAGCGCGGTTGACATGGGCGCTCCTCATAACGCGGGACGCTGATGCTGCAAGGGGGCGGGCCGACAGGTGCCCGGCCTCCTCGCCCAGCCAGCCCTTCGGCTGGCAGGGCTCCGCGGCCGCCCACCCGCCGGCCCGCCTCCAGATGCTCTCGGGCGCGGGCGTCGGATCACATCTTGCAGTCGGCCGCGAAGCTGTCGGTGCCGTCATCGACCACTTTGGCGACGATCTCGGTCTGGTAGAGGCCGTCGGCGCGCTTCGCGACCTGGGTCAGGTAGAAGTCCTGGACCGGGTAGTGGTTGTTGTTGAAGGAGAAGTCGCCGCGGAGCGACTGGAAGTCCGCCGCCTCGAGCGCTGCCCGCAGCGCGTCGCGGTCGCTCGCGTCGCCGCCGGTCTTGGCGAGGGCGCTGTCGATCAGGAGGGCGGTGTCATAGGCCTGCATGGCGTAGCCGCCGGGGACGTAGCCGTATTTCTCGAGAAAGTCGGTCACGAAGCGCGCAGAGCGGGGCAGTTCCATATCCGGCGCCCAGTTGCCGACGGAGAAGAAGCCGAGAGCGTCGTCCTTCTGGGCGGGGAGCGTCGTCTCGTCGACGGTGAAGGCGGAAAGGAAGGTCACCTTCTCCGCGAGGCCGGCCGAGCGGAACTGCTTGACGAGACGCACGCCCATACCGCCGGGCATGAAGGTGTAGATCGCATCGGCGCCGGAGGTGGCGATGCGGGCAAGTTCCGCCGAGAAGTCCTTATGGCCGAGGGGGGTGTAGACCTCGTCCGCGATCTCGCCGGTGTAGTTAGACTTGAAGCCTTCGAGCTGGTCGCGGCCCGCCTGGTAGTTGGGTGCGAGCAGGAAGACCTTCTTGAAGCCCTCCGCTTCCGCATGGGCGCCCATGGCCTCGGCGTTCTGGTTGTTCTGGTAGGAGGTCACGAAGAAGTTCGGGTGGCAGTTGCGCCCGGCGAAGGTGCTGGGCCCGGCATTCGGGCTGATGAGGATCGTGTCGCTTTCGATTACCGGTTTAAAGATCGCCTGCAGCATGTTCGAGAAGATCGTGCCGACGACGATATCGACCTCGTCGGAGCTGGTGAGCTTCTCCGCTTTGGTGAGGGCCACGTCGGGCTTCAGTTCGTCGTCCTCGACGAAGATCTCGACGGCCGCGCCGCCAAGCTTGCCGCCCTTGTGCTCGACCGCGAGGCGGAAGCCATCCTCGACCTGCTTGCCTAGGGCGCCCGGCGGGCCCGAGAGCGTGACGATCATGCCAATTCGGACCGGGTCTGCCGCCGAAGCAGCGGTGGCGGCGAGGGCGAGGCAGCCAGCAGCCAGAAGCGCGGCGCGGAGGGGCTTGGTGATCATGACATTCTCCCAGAACAGTTGGGCACGCAGGACCAGTGAGCGCGCCGTCAGCAACTGACCGTGGATCACCGCCGCGCGCAACTCATTCCTTGGCCCTCAAATTCTCCACATGGCGTGATAATGCATGCATTGGGCGGCAAATGGCGTCTGGCCTTACCCAAAAGTCTTGTACGAGAGCCGAATCACGGTAGCCTCCTGACCCTAGGTCTCAATTCTGTTGCTTATCTTTGTGTATGCTTTGCTTCTGGCGGTCTTCAGCGCATCGGTCGGGAGGGGATCGGAGCGCGTGCAACGTGCAGTTTGTCTTTGGCGCAGCAAGGGGAATGGCATGCGGGCGCTTGGGGTACGGAACGGCGTGGTGATCGTGGCGGTAAGCGCCCTGTTGCCGCTTGGAGCATCGGCGCAGGACGTCGTGATCACGCTTGAAGACAGCAACATGGAATTGCGCGGGGAGATCTTGTCGTTCGACGGCGAGAGCTTGACGCTTGCTTCGACCATCGGGACGGTGAGCTTTCCGCTGAGCGAGATCACCTGCGAGGGCGTGGCCTGTCCGGTCATCGCATCCGATGCGCCGGGTGAGTATGGCGTTGTGCTCGACCCGTCTCTGCCCACCGACATGCTCATGGACCTTGTCACATCCTTCGCGGCGAGCGCCGGCCTTTCTGCGTCCCCGGTGGACGCTGACGGGATTGAGGTGGCGACGGCGGGTGGCGATGCGGAGACGTTCCGCCTGTTCAGTACGAGCGGGACGGCGGTGGGGGCCGCGGCCGAGCTCTCGCTGGTGGCAGGTATCGGCAATGCCGGTGGCGATGCGACCGCGGCACGGCTGATAGGCCGCGGCGCGCTCGTGATCCTCGCCGACGAGAGCCTCGAGCTCAATGCGATGAGCCTTGAGCAGCTGGCCGCGATCTTTAGTGGGCAGGTGAGCGACTGGCGCGAGCTGCGGCGGCGGGCCGGCCCGGTTGTGGCGCATCTGCGCGAGGGCGATGTGGCGGATTTCGAGGCGGTTGTGCTGGCTCCCCGGGGCCTCACCCTCGGCTCGAATGTGCGCATTGTCTCGAACGATACGGATATGGACGGTTTGCTCGACGAGACGCCGGGCGCCGTTGCGATGACGGGGCTTGCGGCGAACCGGGCCACGCGGGTTGTGGGCATTGCCGAGAGCTGCGGGCTCAACCACGAGGCGACACCGTTCGAGGTGGCATCGGGCGAATACCCGCTCGTGCAGCATCTCAGGGCGGAGCGCGCCTCGGCGGGCGATGGCCTGCATCCGCTGTTCGACCATGCGCTCACGCCGGAAGGGCAGGAGATCGTCACGCGTTATGGCTATGCCGGGATCGCGGCGGAGGCGGCGGAGGCCGACCGGTCGCGCGATTGGCTCGGCAACGCGTTGAAATTCGCTGAGCTGGCGAGCCTGACCGGCGGGGCCGATCAGAGCGAGGAGGTCGGCGAGCTGGCGGAGCGGCTGTCGGAGGCGACGAGGCTATCGCCGACTTTCCGCTACGCCTTCGCGAGCCAGGTGCCAGACGCCGTGGCGATGGCAAGTTTCGCGAGCCTTGCCGGTGCCCTCGGATCGGGGCGCTACGATGGGTATGAGGTGGTCTTCGCGGGCTTCACCGGCGACGCCACGGCGCAGGCGCAGGCGCAGGCGGTTACCGACGCAGCGGCCCAGCGCACCCTGGATCGTTTTCGGGCCGAGGCGCCGGCGGTTGCCGCCCGCCCCGGCCTCAGCTTCGTGGCGGCTGGCTTCGGTACCCTCGCGCCGCGTGCCTGCGCGGAGACGGCCTTTGGCGATTACTTGAATGCGCGCGTCGAGGTGTGGGTCCGTCCGACATCCTGACGCGGCAAACTTTCCTGTCGGGCCGGGGGTGGCGCGGCGGGGATGTGCGTAGGGCCGGGAACGGCTTGAGGGAAGAAGTGAGGGGACTGATATGAAGATGACAGCACTTGCTGCCGTGCTCGCGGGTACGGCGATGACGACCGCGATGATGTCGGGTACGGCCGCGCAGGCCGCCGACATCGCATGCGACACGACCTACACGGTGGTGAGCGGGGACTCGCTCAGCGGCATTGCCGCCCGTGCCTACGGTTCGACCGGCAGCTTCCAGATCATCTACAGCGCCAATGCCGAGACCATCGGCGGCAACCCTGCGCTGATCAAGGTGGGCCAGCAGCTTACGATCCCGTGCCTCGAGGCGACCACGGCCTCCACCGCGGCGACCGACACGATCCGCGAGGAGGAGACGACCGAGGCGCTTCCGGCGCCGGATGATCGCCAGATCCGCTTCGTGACGGCCACGGACTGGGCGCCGTTTTCGAACGAGGATCAGGAGCAGGGCGGCATGATGACCGAGGTCGTCAACGTCGCCATGGCGGCGGCCGATGGTGAGCCGGACTACAAGATCGACTTCATCAACGACTGGGGCTCGCATATGCGCCCCCTCATCTCGGACCACGCCTACGACATGACCTTCCCGTGGTTCCGGCCGAACTGCGACGTGGTGGACAAGCTCGGCGACGGCTCGAAGTTCCGCTGTAACAACCTCGACTGGTCGGACCCGCTCTACGAGCAGGTCGTTGGCTGGTACACGCGCGCCACCGACCCGGCACCAGCCAACCATGCTGAGCTTTCGGGCAAGACGCTTTGCCGGCCGGCCGGCTACGCCACCTTCATGATGGAAGAGCACGGGCTCGTGGAGCCGAACATCACGCTCGTTCGCCCGTCGAGCCCGGCCGAGTGCTTCAGCGGCCTCGTCGAGGGTAAGTTCGATGGCGTCGTGATCGCGAGCGATGTGGCGGAGGACGCGATTGCTGCAACCGGCACGGCCGATCAGGTGCGGTTCAACGATGCCCTGAGCCAGGTTGCCACGCTGCATGCCGTGATCGCCAAGACGCATCCGGACAAGGAGCGGATCCTGGAGAAGCTCAACAGCGGCATCTCGAAGATCAAGACTGACCAGCGCTGGTTCGAGATCGTGAGGCGCCACCTCGCGGAGCACGCTGCGAAATCAAGCTGATCGCTCTGCGGGAAACGGCCTGAGCCTTGAAAGGGGCGGTGGACCTTGCGTCTGCCGCCCCTCGGCGTTTGACTGGCGGACCGTCGCAGCCACCGGAGACCGCCCATGTCCGAGACCGCGAAGCCCTGCATCATCTGCGTCGCCATCACCGGCTCCGTCGCCCAGAAGTCGGACAATCCGGCGGTGCCCATCACCGTGCCCGAACAGGTGGAGAGTACGCATGAGGCCTACGAGGCCGGGGCCAGCATCGCGCATCTGCATGTGCGGAACGAGGATGGCAGCCCGAGCTCGGACCCCGAAAAATTCGCGCGGCTGAAGGAGGGGATCGAGGCGCACTGCCCGGGCATGATCGTGCAGTTCTCCACCGGTGGCCGCTCGGGAGCAGGGGCTGCGCGGGGCGGGATGCTGCCCTTGGAGCCGGATATGGCGTCCCTCACTGTCGGCTCGAACAACTTCCCCACGCGCGTCTACGAAAACCCGCCCGATCTGGTGGACTGGTTGGCGGGGCTCATGCGCGAGCATAGCGTGAAGCCGGAGATCGAGGCCTTCGATCTGAGCCACATCTTCAAGGCCGCCGAGATGAATGCGGACGGGCGGATCCCCGGCCAGCTCTACGTCCAGTTCGTGATGGGAGTGCGTAATGCCATGCCCGTTGACCGGGAGGTGTTCGACTTCTACGTCGCCACCCTCCGCCGCCTGGCGCCGGGGGCTGAGTGGTGCGGGGCCGGCATCGGCCGCCATCAGATCACGCTTAACGAGTGGTGCATTGCGGGCGGAGGGCACGTGCGCACGGGGCTTGAGGACAATGTGCGGCTCGACCGGGAGACGCTTGCGCCTTCGAACGCCGCCCTCGTGGCCCGCACCGCCGCGCTCTGCGAGAAGCACGGCCGGCCAGTGGCGAGCCCTGCGGAAGCGCGGGCGATGTTGAACCTGCGCGCGGCCTGAAGAGCTTGCACCCTGCCTCTGGCCGTGGTCATCAGCGGCGCGGGGCGGTGCAGGAGACCCGATGCTTAAGCTCGCGATTTTCGATGTGGACGGCACGCTCGTCGACAGCCAGGGCACCATCCTGGCGGCCATGGCTGGGGGGCACGAGGCGGCCGGGCTCCCGATGCCCGCGCGTGAGACAGTGCTCGGCATCGTCGGCCTCTCATTGCCCGTTGCCATGGCGCGGCTTCATCCCGATGCGCCGTCAGCACAGGTCGAGCGTCTCACGCTGGCTTACAAGACCGCGTACAAGGCCGCGCGCGATGCGGGCGGGGGCGAGAGCACCATCCCGTTCTATCCCGGCGCGCGGGAGGCGCTGACGCGGCTTGACGAGGCTGGTTGGCTCCTCGCCGTCGCCACCGGCAAGGCGCGCCGGGGTCTCGCGCATATGCTGGCCGCGCATGACCTGGAGCGCCTCTTCGTGGCGACGCAGACGGCGGACGATGCGCCCTCGAAGCCCCACCCCGCGATGATCGAGAACATCCTTGCCGAAACCGGCGTGGCGCCGCATCAGGCGGTGATGATCGGCGATACGCGCTTCGACCTGGAGATGGCGGCCAATGCCCGCGTCGGCGCTGTTGGCGTCTCCTGGGGCTACCACCCGGTGTCGGCGCTTTCTGCCGCGGGGCCCCACAGCGTGATCGACGATTTTGCCGAGATCGATGCCGCGCTCTCGGCCGCGCTCGCGCATGCCGGTGCGGGAGCGCAGACGTGAAGCGCTTCTGGAAGCTGACGACGACCGCGGTGGTGGAGGGCGGCTACGAGGTGCGGCTCGATGAGAAGCCCATCCGCACGCCCGGCAAGGCACCGCTGATCCTTCCCAACGCCGCGCTGGCAGAAGCGATGGCGGCGGAGTGGGAGGCTCAGCTGGAGCGCGTCAACCCGACTGCCATGCCCATCACGCGTGCAGCCAACACGGCGATCGACCGGGTGGCGGGGGCGAAGGCGCGCGTGGTGGACGAGCTCGCGGGGTACGGCGAGACCGATCTGCTCTGCTACCGCGCGGACCGGCCGGAAGCCCTCGCGGCGCGGCAGGCAGCGCTCTGGGACCCGCTGCTCGCCTGGGCCGACGAAACCTTCGGCGCCCGCCTCGTCCCGTCGACCGGCGTGATGTATGCGCCGCAGGAGCCGGACGCCGTCGCGCGTCTGCGCAAGCCCCTCGAGGAGGCGGATGCCTGGCAGCTCACCGCGCTGCACGAACTCGTCACGCTCTCTGGCAGCCTCGTCATCGCGCTCGCCACCGCCCGCGGCCACCTCGCCCCGGAAGACGCCTGGACCGCCAGCCGCGTGGACGAGGACTGGAACATCGCCGAATGGGGCGAGGACGCGGAAGCCGCCGAGAAGGCCGAGAGGCGCAGGGCGGCCTTTCATGCGGCCGCCCGTCTCCTCGCCCTCCTGGACTGACGGCTTCCTTCAGGCGCGGGCGCGTCGGCGCCGTCGTCCGCCGCCGTCCTCGCTCTCGGCCGGGGTCCAGCGGGTATCGGGTAGCGGGGCGTGGCTGCGCAGGATCGGGTAGGGCGCGGTCTTGTGAGGGATCGCCATGGCGGCCACGAAGTGCTCCTGAAAGCGCGGCTCCACCGCGGTTTCCACCTTCTCGATCCGGCGCACGACCTCCTCGATCTCACGCCGCGCGGCGCGGTTGAGGAGGGCGATGCGGGCGCCGGTGCCCGCGGCGTTGCCGGCGGAGCTGACCTTTTCGAGCGGGCAGTCCGGGATCATGCCGAGCACCATGGCGTGCTTGGGGCTGATATGCGCACCGAAGGCACCGGCCAGCACCACGCGATCGACCGTCTCTACCTCCATCTCGTCCATCAGCAGCCGGGCGCCCGCGTAGAGTGCGGCCTTCGCGAGCTGGATGGCGCGCACATCCGCCTGGGTGACGGTGACGAGCGGGCCATCATCGGCGCGACCATCGTGGACGACGTAGGCCCAGGTGCGCCCGTCCTGCACAACCGCGGCGCCCAGGGCGGCCTCGGGGCCGATGGCGCCGTCCTCGTCGAGGATGCCGGCGATGCGCATCTCCGCGATCACCTCGATGATGCCCGAGCCGCAGATGCCGGTGACGCCGCCGGGACCGACCTCCTCGTGGAAGCCCGGCTCGTCGGACCAGTGCTCGCAGCCGATGACGCGGAAGCGGGCGCGGCGGGTTGCAGGATCAATCTCGACGCGCTCGATCGCGCCGGGCGCGGCGCGCTGGCCAGCGCTGATCTGCGCGCCTTCGAAGGCCGGGCCGGTGGGCGAGGAGCAGGCCAGCACCTTCTGCCGGTTGCCAAGCAGGATCTCCGCATTCGTGCCGACATCGACGATCAGGGAGAGCTCTTCCTGCTCGTGCGGATGCTCGGAAAGGGCAACGGCCGCCGCATCGGCACCCACATGGCCCGCGATGCAGGGCAGGATGTAGAGCCGGGCATTGGGGTGCATGCGCAGACCGATTTCGTTGGCCCAGAGCGTCAGGCTTTCGGAGGTGGCGAGGGCAAAGGGGGCGCCGCCGAGCTCGACCGGGTCGATGCCAAGGAGCAGATGGTGCATCACCGGGTTGCCCACGAGCACGCCCTCGAGCACGTCCTCCGCGCTGATCTCCGCCTCCGTCGCCAATTCAGCGATCAGCCGGTTGATGGCCTCGCGCACAGCGAGGGTCATCTCCCGGTCCCCGCCCGGGTTCATCATGGCGTAGCTGACCCGGCTCATCAGGTCCTCGCCAAAGCGGATTTGCGGGTTCATCACGCCGGAGGAGGAGAGCACGCGCCCGTCCCGCAGGTCGCAGAGATGCCCGGCGATGGTGGTGGAGCCCACATCGAAGGCCACGCCGTAGACGCCGCCATCGTAGAAGCCGGGCCAGACCTGGACGACGCGCCCCTGGCTGCGCTTGTGCCCATTATGGATGGCGACGGTTACCTGCCAGTTGCCCTTTCGAAGGGCGGGCTGGAGCATCTGGAGCGTGCGCAGATCGCCCACCACGTTCTCGAGCCCCCATTGGACGCGCAGCGCCTCGAGCAGCCGTTCGAGATCGCCCGTGGGCTTGTGCATGTCCGGCTCTTCGACATCGACGAAGTAGAGCCGGGTGGCGGGGTCGATCGTGATGTCGCGCACCTCGGCGCGTTTGCGCACAACCTGTTTGTGCACCTGGCTCTCGGCCGGCACGTCGATCACCACATCGCCCTGCACGGTGGCCTGGCAGCCGAGGCGGCGCCCCTTGGGCAGGCCGCGCTTTTCGTCGTACCGCGCCTCCACCTTGTTCCAGGGGCTGAGCGCGGTTTCCTCGACCGTCAGGCCGTGCTTGGGGAAGCTGCCGAAGGCGGGCTCGACCTGACATTTCGAGCAGATGCCCCGCCCGCCGCACACGCTGTCGAGATCCACGCCGAGCTGGCGCGCCGCCGTCAGCACCGGTGTGCCCACGGGAAAGCGGCCGCGTTTGCCGGATGGCATGAAGATAACCAACGGATGAGCGGGTGTGTCGTCCACGATGCAACCTCCTGAGCAGCGCTCGAAAATAGCGGGCTGGCGCGGCGCCTCAGCGCCCGGCAGCGTCATGTGATGCCGCGAATGCGGCCTTGAAATACCTGTTGCGAACTGTGGAAATTGAAATTCCACGCCACCGACTGCATCTAGGGGTGCAGGATCGATGGAGGAACGCCATGAAACGCCTGATCGCCCTCGCCCTTCTCATCGCTGCAACCGCGCTGCCGGCCGGGGCTGCAGCGCCCCTCGGCAAGCTGATCACGCCAGAAGCGCTCAGCGCGGCGGAAGAAGTCGTCATTCTCGATATCCGCGCGCCGAAGGCCTTTGTTGCGGGACATGTGCCCGCAGCCCGCAACGTGCCCTACGGCGCTTGGCGCGGGCCGAAGACCAACCCGGGCGCGCGGCTGTCCGACGAGGGGCTGACCGCAGTGCTGCAGCGGGCTGGCGTG
Organism: Pseudomonadota bacterium; assembly: GCA_038528605.1. Lineage (GTDB taxonomy): Bacteria > Pseudomonadota > Alphaproteobacteria > Rhodobacterales > Rhodobacteraceae > Thermohalobaculum. Next base: position 3,003 of record JBCBEP010000015.1, on the reverse strand, counting down.
ACCCCTGAGAGCCGTGTCGTGGTGCTGAACGAAGGCGATAGCCCCAGCGCCTTCGGGGCCACCGCGCGGGTTTACTGGACCCTGAAGTCGGCGGGCCTCTCGGAGATTGCCATCCTCAACGGCGGGATGAAGGCCTGGCAGGCCGCGAAGCTGCCGGTGGCCACGGATGCTGCACCCTTCGAGCCCTCGCAGGCGACGTTCGCCCTGAGCGACGCGTGGTCGGTGGATCGTGCCGGGGTTGACGCTGTGATCGCGGGGGAGAGCGACGCGATGCTGATCGATGCGCGGCCGGACATCTTCTTCAAAGGCGGCAAGAAGCACCCGGCGGCACGTCTGCCCGGCACGCTCCGCAGCGCTGTGAACCTCGTGCATGAGAGCTTTTTCGGCCAGAACGGCGTGATGAGCGAGGATGGCGATTACGTCCGCGGCCTCGCCCGCGAGGCTGGCTGGACGCCGGGGCGCACGGTCGTGAGCTTCTGCAATACCGGCCATTGGGCGGCCAGCAACTGGTTCGCGCTCTCCGAGATTGCCGGGATCGAGGATGTGCGCCTCTACCCCGAGAGCATGGTCGGCTGGCACGCGACCGGGAGCTGAGGCCGCTCAGCCCAAGCTCTGCAAGGCGAGCAGGCCGGCGAGCAGGAGGCCGGTGAGCGTGACCGCGCCAAGGATGCGGACCAGGCGCAGCTTGCGCTTGGCCCAGATCGAGCGCAGCCACACGGCGTGAAGCACCCGCTCGCCGGGAGAGGCGGAGAGGAGAGTGAAGCTCCGCATGAAGTCGGCGAAGCTGTCCCGCTCCCCGATGGCGTCGAGATAGAGGGCCTGGCGGGCATCCTTCATTGTCCGCCCCCCGCCGCCATCGGCCAGCAGGACGATGGTGCCGAGCCCGAGCCCGCTGAGCGCGGTGAGTGTCAGGATCAGGGCGAGGCCCGAGGCCGGATTGAGCATGAAGGCAACGGCGACGAGGAGCGCATTTGCCCCCATCAACACTGTCGCTTGCATCTCCGCACGGCGGATCTCCGCCTCCGCATGGGTGAGGAGCGCGACGGCCTGCTCGAAACTCGGCACGGGTGGCCGGCTCATCTGCATGCGTTGGCTCTCCTTGCTCTTGCACACCCGGCGCTGAAGGTAACGCGCTCTCGCGCCGTGGCGATCTTCCAGCCGCTCCCGGGCTAGCTCGCCTCCGGTGTCTGGAGACGGCCCTCGTTTGGCGTGAGCGCGGGGAGATCGGCACTGCGCCGCGAGCCGAGTACCCGCTCGGCCGGAAGCTCGATCCGGGCAAGCGTGCCGGCTTGCGGCGCGCTTTCTAAGGCGAGCGTGCCACCATGTGCCTCGGCCAGTTCCCGGGCGAGCGGCAGGCCTACGCCGATGCCCTTGCTCTGCGGCTCCCCGCGCCGCCGCAGCCGGCCGAAGAGCGTCATCGCCTCGGCGAGCTCGTCGGCTGTCATCCCCGGCCCGTCATCGTTCACGAAGAACGCGATGCCACCCCCTTCGCGCAGCATCGTCCCAGCCGTGACGCTGCTCCCTTCCGGAGAATACTTCGTCGCGTTCACCAGCAGGTTGACGAGTGCCTGCACCATGCGACGTCGGTCAATCCGCACCATGACGCCTGGTGCCATGTCCCGCCGGTCGAGCCGGATCTGTTGCTTGAGCGCGGTGTCCTGCACGATGGCGAGGGCGGCGGAGAGCACCTCGTCGGCGGCAAGCTCGCTCTCATCGAGTTTCAGGCGCCCCGCCTCGATCACCGAGAGATCCAGAAGGTCCTCGATCAGGTCGTTCAGGTGACGCCCGGCGATGTGAATGTGCTCCGCCGCGTCGTGGTAACGGTCCGGCAGCGGCCCCATGCTCTGGCGCCGCATCAGCTCCGCGAAGCCGACCACGGCGTTGAGCGGTGTGCGCAGCTCGTGGCTCAGCGAGCGCAGGAAGTCGGACTTTGCCCTGGAGTCGGCCTCCAGCCTGCGGCGCGCGACCTCGAGCGCCCGGCGGGCCTGCGCCTCACGCAACGCCGTGAGCCCGAACACCCAGTTGAGCGCCCCCCCGGCGGTCACGAGCGCGATGATCGCCGTGCCGAGGACGTAGCTCTGGGCCCCCGGATCCGCCGCAAAGATTAGCAGGCGCAGCGCGTAGGCGGCTGCGAACCCCGCGAAGGGCAGAACAAGGAAAAGGGCCAGCCCCCCGCCGATCCCCTGCATCCGCCGCCATAGAACGACGGTGATGACCCCTCCCGCCACGCTATTGATCACAGAGCTTGAGAACATCAACGGTATGACGTTCCCGGTCCACGCCGCGAGGCCCGCCTGCGCGAGCACGGTGAGGCCGAAGAAGGCGGCCAGCCTTTTCCAGCGAACCGGTGGCCCGCCGAGCGCAAGGTGGATGGCGAAATATGCGAGAAGCATCCCCCCGAGCGCGCCGGCGATCACCAGCGTCGCGGCGAGCATAAAGGGCAAGCTGGCGCCCGCTGCGAAGCTCACCGCCGAAAGCGCGAAGCTGAGGCAGGACGCTGCCATGAGGTCCGACGGCCGATCGCGCCCATGCCGTCTGGAGAGCAGGGTCATAATGAGCGCAACTGCCACAGCAGCAGTCGCCGTGGCGACTACAACGCCGATATCGACACTGAGGTCCAAAACGTCCTCTTCACCCTCACTGAATACGCAGAGGATGCATGAAGCTGAATGCGAAAGCTATCGCGCCTTTCCGCGCGCGTCGCCCTCCCCATGGTCGTCGCGTCGGGCGCGGGGGAGGGCGGCGCGTGTCTCAGCCCGGGAGTGCCTTGTTGAGGTTCTCATCCACCTTCTCAAGGAAGCCCATGGTGGTGAGCCAGCCCTGGTCGGGCCCCACGAGGAGGGCGAGATCCTTCGTCATGTGGCCGCTTTCCACAGTGTCGACGACCACCTTCTCCAGCGTCTCGGCAAACTCCGTCAGCTTCGCGTTGCCGTCGAGCTTGCCGCGATGCTTGAGGCCGCCGGTCCACGCGTAGATGGAGGCGATGGAGTTCGTCGAAGTCTG
>JBCBEP010000014.1:0-43418 GCA_038528605.1 Pseudomonadota bacterium | reverse complement strand
ACGCTCGCGCTTGCCCTTGGTCGAGTTCAGCAGGCTGTCGCCCTTCGAGACCGTGCCCGAATAGACGCGGGTGAAGGTGAGCGAACCCACGAACGGGTCGTTCATGATCTTGAAGGCGAGGCCGGCGAACGGCATCGAGTCATCCGCCTTGCGCTCGATGTTCCGCGTCTCGCTCTCGTCGTCCGGCTTGAAGCCCATGTAGGACGGCACGTCGAGCGGGCCCGGCAGGAAGTCGATCACCGCGTTCAGCATGGGCTGCACGCCCTTGTTTTTAAACGCCGAGCCGCAAAGCATCGGGCAGAACGAGAGGTTCAGCGTGCCCTTACGGATGAGCTGGAGCAGCGTCTCCTCGTCGGGCTCCTCGCCCTCGAGATACTTCTCCATCACCTCGTCGTCCTGCTCGACGGCGATCTCGATCATCTCGGCGCGCATCTCGGCAGCTTTGTCGGCCAGCTCCGGGCGGATGTCCTGGATCACCCAGCTCGCGCCGAGGTCCTCACCCTTCCAGACCCACTCCTTCATGGTGATGAGATCGATCATGCCCTCGAGCTCGGTCTCGGCACCGATGGGGCACTGGATGGGGAGCGGCACCGCACCGGTGCGGTCCTTCACCATCGCGACGCAGTTGAAGAAGTCCGCGCCGATCTTGTCCATCTTGTTGACGTAGACGATCCGCGGAACCTTGTAGCGGTCCGCCTGACGCCACACCGTCTCGGTCTGCGGCTCCACGCCGGCATTCGCGTCGAGCACGCACACCGCGCCGTCGAGCACGGCGAGGCTGCGCTCCACCTCGATGGTGAAGTCCACGTGGCCCGGCGTGTCGATGATGTTAAAGCGGAACTTCGCCTCTTCCGGCGTGTTGCCAAAGCGGCCCGTCGGCGTCGCGCCATCCTCGGTACGGAACCAGAAGGTGGTCGTCGCCGCCGAGGTGATGGTGATGCCCCGCTCCTGCTCCTGCTCCATCCAGTCCATCGTCGCGGCGCCGTCATGCACCTCGCCGATTTTGTGGGACTTGCCGGTGTAGTAGAGGATGCGCTCGGTCGTCGTCGTCTTTCCGGCGTCGATATGCGCCATGATGCCGAAATTGCGGTAGCGCTCGAGCGAGTATTCGCGGGCCATCGGTCTGTCCTCAGTTCCTGAGCAGGGTTACCAGCGGTAGTGAGAGAACGCCTTGTTGGCGTCCGCCATCTTGTGCGTGTCCTCGCGCTTCTTCACGGCCGTGCCACGGTTCTGGCACGCGTCCATGAGTTCACCAGCGAGGCGCTCTTCCATGGTGTTTTCGTTGCGGTTGCGCGCGGCCGTGATCAGCCAGCGGATGGCCAGGGCTTCACGGCGCTCGGGGCGCACCTCCACCGGCACCTGGTAGGTCGCGCCGCCCACACGGCGGGAGCGGACCTCGACGGCCGGCTTGATGTTGTCGAGCGCCTCGTGGAAGACCTCGACCGGCTCACGCTTCAGGCGGCCCTCGACCCGGCCGAGCGCACCATAGACGATGCTTTCGGCAGCCGACTTCTTGCCGTCATACATGAGGTTGTTCATGAACTTCGTGAGAACACGGTCGCCAAACTTGGCGTCCGGCAGGATCTCACGCTTTTCTGCGCGGTGGCGACGGGACATCTTCGGTCTCCTTACTTCGGCCGCTTCGCGCCGTACTTCGAACGACGCTGCTTACGGTTCTTGACACCCTGGGTGTCGAGCACGCCGCGCAGGATGTGGTAGCGCACGCCCGGAAGGTCTTTCACACGACCGCCGCGGATCAGCACCACCGAGTGCTCCTGGAGGTTGTGGCCTTCGCCGGGGATGTAGCTGATCACCTCGAAACCGTTGGTCAGCCGGACCTTGGCGACCTTACGAAGCGCCGAGTTCGGCTTCTTCGGGGTGGTCGTGTAGACGCGCGTGCAGACGCCGCGCTTCTGCGGGCAGGCCTGCAGGTGCATCGCCTTCTGGCGCTTCACTTTCGGCTGCCGGGGCTTCCGGATCAGCTGCTGGATCGTCGGCATTCAGGCCTCGCCTACTACGTCGTCTCGACTTCTTCCATCCAATGTCACGTCCGGGCGCAGCGGCCGGGGCTCCAACAAAGCGAACGACGCACCGACCGCCTTTCGGCGCCGGGGCGGCGGTGAACAGAGGACCGGGCGATGGCTCGCCGGGTCTTGTATGCCACTCTGTCAGGCAGTGCCCATGGCCGCGCGAGACCCCTCGCGCGAAGTCCGCGGAACATACTCATGCGCCCCATGCCGGTCAAGCGCCGAGTTTCCCGTGAAATCAGGGGCTTAGAAAGTATCCGGATCGCTACCGGACGCTTGCGGCAGGCGTTAGAGCGCCCCGAGCTGGGCCAGCACGAGCCCCCAGGTTTCGAACTGCGCCCCGAGATTCTCCGGCGAGACCCCGCCTGCCAGCGTTACGTTCATCTGCATCTCCAGCCGCCCGTCGGGCCGCTGGTGCAGTTTGCCGAAACGGTGGCTGGCGTTCCAGGCCGATATGCCGTGCAGGTCGAGCGCCGCCTCGCGCCGGGCGACGAAGCGAATGTCCCGGCAGCTCTTCCCGTCCACACAGCCATAGAACCAGATCTCGTAGGGCGCGCCGCCCCAGTCCGCGCGGATCAGCGGGTCGCCATGCACGTCCCGCCCCGCCGCCGCTTCGCCGTGTTGCCAGGCGATGTCGGATAGTGCCTGCACCGTGCCTGCATCGACGAGCCCGGGCGGAGCGACAGGGGCGCCCCGCAGGGCCTTCGCGCTGTCACGGTCACCACCGCCAGCGCAGGCCGCGAGCAGAGACACCCCCGCGATGGCGAGCGCCCGCATGGCCAGCCACACGCTCACGACGCCCTCGGCATACCGAAACCCGCCGGAGGCACCGGGGGCGCGAGAGTTTCGGGTGCTCCTTCCCCCTTCTCGGCCGCCAACGCCCGCAGCGCCTGGCCAAGGGCACGCGCATCCGTTCGCGCGCTGCCGGCTGCTGCTGTGGGCGCGGGCTTTGCCGGGGGCACGGGACGACCCGCAGGCGCGGGCGCAGAAATCCCCACCGGGCCCGGCGCATCCTTCGCCGGGCGCGCCTCCGCCCCGGGTTGCGCGGCCATAGCATCGCTCTTCAAGAGCCGGATCAGGCGCCTGTTGGCCGCGGCAAGCGCCATGGCCTCGCGCTCCGCGGCGCCCGCCCGCTCCTCGAGCATGGCGATCCGCGCCGCAAGCGCCGACAAGCCCTCCGACGTTTCCTTTCGCGCCCGCACCAGGGCGGCAAGCCGGACGGACTGCCCCTCAAGCGCGCGGTTCTGCGCCTCGAGCCGGCCACCCATCTCATCGATCCGGTCCGCCTGGTACGCGCTGTGATCCACCAGCCGGCGGAGCGCCGTGGTCAGCCCTTCCGCGCCCTCGACAACACCGGCCTCCCGTGCGCCACCTGAAACCTGGCCCATCGCCCGCTCGATCATCCCACGCATCGCACCACCTCCGACCGACACAACTGACTGCGCTCAGCCTGCGGTCCCGGTCGTTACGGCGTGGTTAATGAAGAACGAAAAAGGCCGGCCCCGCGAAGGGCCGGCCCATTCACGCGCCAAGGCGCAAGATCAGAGGATCTCGCCGAAGCCGCTCGGCCCGCCCTGATCCTGCGGCTCAACGGTCTCGGTGTCGGCGTCGATCACCTCGAGCGCCGCAGCCGCATCCGCAGCCGCCGCCTCGCGCTCCTCGATCACCTTCCGGTCCCGCTTCTGGGCCTCGAGCTTCAGGCGCGTGGTAGCACCGCCCGTCCCCGCCGGGATCAGGCGCCCGACGATCACGTTCTCCTTCAGGCCCACGAGCCGGTCCCGCTTGCCCTGAACCGATGCCTCGGTCAGCACGCGCGTGGTCTCCTGGAACGAGGCCGCCGAGATGAACGAGCGGGTCTGGAGCGAGGCCTTGGTGATGCCGAGGAGCACGGGCGCGCCCTCCGCCGGCCGCTTGCCCGCTGCCTCCAGCTTCTCGTTGATCTCGTCGAATTCGACGCGGTCCACCTGTTCGCCCGGCAGCAGCGTGCTGTCGCCCGACGCGGAGATCTCGATCTTCTGCAGCATCTGGCGAACGATCACCTCGATGTGCTTGTCGTTAATCTTCACGCCCTGCAGGCGATACACATCCTGGATCTCGTTCACGAGGTAGCCCGCCAGCGCCTCGACACCCATGATCGCCAGGATGTCATGCGGCGCCGGGTTGCCGTCCATGATGAACTCGCCCTTCTGGATCACATCGCCTTCCTGCACGGTGATGTGCTTGCCCTTCGGGATCAGGTACTCGCGCTTCTCCACCGTCTCGTCGAGCGGCTCGAGCACGATGCGGCGCTTGTTCTTGTAGTCCTTCTCGAAGCGCACCGTACCGTCGATCTCGGCGATGATGGCGTGATCCTTCGGACGCCGGGCCTCGAAGAGCTCGGCCACACGCGGCAGACCACCGGTGATGTCCTTGGTCTTCGCCCCCTCGCGCGGAATACGGGCAAGCACCGAGCCCGCCTGGATCTCCGCCCCGTCCTCGACCGAGAGAATGGCGTCGACCGACATGAAGTAATGGGCCGGATTGCCGTTATCGAGACGCACGGGGTTCCCGTCCGGATCCGCCAGCGTGATGGCCGGGCGAAGCTCGTTGCCCTTCGGCGCCGACCGCCAGTCCGACACGATGCGCTGGCTGATGCCGGTCGCGTCATCCGTCTCCTCACGCACCGAGACGCCCGGGGTAAGGTCGATGAAAGTCGCCTTGCCCGACTTCTCCGCGATGATCGGCAGGGTGTACGGGTCCCACTCCGCGAGGCGAGCACCGCGGCCCACATCGTCCCCCTCCTTCACCAGAAGCTTGGTGCCGTAGGTGACCTTGTGGGTCGCCCGCTCACGGCCCTGCTCATCGGTGATGGCGATCTGCATGTTCCGCGCCATCACGATGATCTCGCCATCCGGGTTGGTGATGAGCGAGGGGTTCTGGAACTGCACGCGGCCTTCCTGCGTGCTCTCGAGGAACGACTGGTCCGAGACGTTGGCCGCACCGCCGATGTGGAAGGTCCGCATCGTCAGCTGCGTGCCCGGCTCGCCGATCGACTGTGCCGCGATGATGCCGACGGCCTCGCCCTCGTTCACCATGGTGCCGCGGGCCAGGTCGCGCCCGTAGCAGGTGGCGCAGATACCGTCCTTCAGCTCGCAGGTGAGCGGGCTGCGGATCTTGATGGTCTGCACCTTCGCATCGTCGATGATCTGTGCGTGACGCTCCTCGATCAGCACGTGGTTGGGGTGGATCACCTCGCCCGTCACCGGGTCGAGAATGTCCTCCATCGGGAAGCGGCCCAGCACCTGCTCGCCGATCGAGGAGATGACGTTGCCGCCATCCACCACCGCCGCGGCAGTGATGCCGTTATCGGTCCCGCAGTCATCGGTCTTGATGATGCAGTCCTGCGCCACGTCGACGAGACGGCGGGTGAGGTAGCCCGAGTTCGCCGTCTTCAGCGCCGTATCGGCCAGGCCCTTCCGCGCGCCGTGGGTCGAGTTGAAGTACTCGAGCACGGTGAGGCCTTCCTTGAAGTTCGAGACGATGGGCGTCTCGATGATCTCGCCGGACGGCTTCGCCATCAGCCCGCGCATGGCGGCCAGCTGACGCATCTGCGTGGGGGAGCCGCGGGCGCCCGAGTGGCTCATCATGTAGACGGAGTTCGGCTCGTGCTCGCGGCCCGTCGCCTCGTCCTTCTTCACGGCCTTGATCTCGTCCATCATCTCGGCCGCCACCTTGTCGGTGCACTTGGCCCAGGCGTCGACGACCTTGTTGTACTTCTCGCCACTCGTGATCAGGCCGTCCTGATACTGCTGCTCGAACTCCTTCACCTGCTCGCGCGTGGTGTTGACGATCTTCCACTTCTCCTCGGGGATGACCATGTCGTCCTTGCCGAAGGAGATGCCGGCCTTGAAGGCCTGCGTGAAGCCGAGGCTCATGATCCGGTCGCAGAAGATCACCGACTCCTTCTGCCCGCAGTGCCGGTAGACAGTGTCGATCACCTCACCCACCTCGCGCTTGCGCAGCACGCGGTTGATCACGTCGAACGGCACCTTCTGGTTCCGCGGCAGGAGGTTCGCGATCATCATCCGGCCTGGCGTGGTCTCGACGCGCTGGACGATCTTCTCGCCATGCTCGTCCACCGTGTGGAACCGCGTGATGATCTTGGTGTGGATGTTGACGATACCGGCGGCCAGCGCGTGCTCGATCTCCGCCTGGTCGGCGAACATCATGCCTTCGTTGGGCTCGCCCTCCTTCAGGAGCGAGATGTAGTAGAGCCCGAGGATCATGTCCTGCGACGGCACGATGATCGGCTTGCCGTTCGCGGGACTGAGCACGTTGTTCGTCGACATCATCAGCACGCGCGCTTCGAGCTGGGCCTCGAGGCTCAGCGGCACGTGCACGGCCATCTGGTCGCCGTCGAAGTCGGCGTTGAAGGCGGCGCAGACCAGCGGGTGAAGCTGGATCGCCTTGCCCTCGATCAGCACCGGCTCGAAGGCCTGGATGCCGAGGCGGTGCAGCGTCGGCGCGCGGTTCAGCATCACCGGGTGCTCGCGGATCACCTCGTCGAGGATGTCCCAAACCTCCGGCCGCTCCTTCTCCACCAGCTTCTTCGCCTGCTTGACGGTGGAGCTGAGCCCCTTCGCGTCGAGCCGGCTGTAGATGAACGGCTTGAAGAGCTCGAGCGCCATTTTCTTCGGCAACCCGCACTGGTGCAGCTTCAGCTCCGGCCCGGTCACGATGACCGACCGGCCGGAGAAGTCCACGCGCTTGCCGAGCAGGTTCTGGCGGAACCGGCCCTGCTTGCCCTTCAGCATGTCGCTGAGCGACTTCAGCGGGCGCTTGTTGGCACCGGTGATCACACGGCCGCGGCGGCCGTTGTCGAAGAGCGCGTCCACCGCCTCCTGCAGCATCCGCTTCTCGTTGCGGATGATGATGTCCGGCGCGCGAAGCTCGATCAGCCGCTTCAGGCGGTTGTTCCGGTTAATCACGCGGCGATAGAGGTCGTTGAGGTCCGACGTCGCGAAGCGGCCACCATCGAGCGGCACCAGCGGGCGCAGCTCGGGCGGGATCACGGGCACCACCGTCAGGATCATCCACTCGGGGCGGTTGCCGGATTCGAGGAAGTTCTCGACCAGCTTCAGCCGCTTGATGATCTTCTTCGGCTTCAGCTCACCCGTTGCCTCGGCAAGGTCCGCCCGAAGCTGCTCGGCCTCCGCCTCGAGGTCGATCTCCGCCAGCATCTCGCGGATCGCCTCGGCGCCGATGCCCGCCTTGAACGCGTCCTCGCCGAACTCGTCCTGCGCGTCGAGGAACTCCTCCTCGGTCAGCAGCTGGCCGGGGCTGAGCGTCGTCATGCCCGCCTCGATCACCACATACTGCTCGAAATAGAGGATCTTCTCGAGATCGCGCAGCGTCATGTCGAGCATGAGGCCGATGCGGGACGGGAGCGACTTCAGGAACCAGATATGCGCCACGGGCGCCGCGAGCTGGATATGCCCCATGCGCTCCCGCCGGACCTTCGCCAGCGTGACTTCAACCCCGCATTTCTCGCAGGTAATGCCCTTGTACTTCATGCGCTTGTACTTGCCGCACAGGCACTCGTAGTCCTTGATCGGGCCGAAGATCCGGGCGCAGAAGAGGCCATCACGCTCCGGCTTGAAGGTCCGGTAGTTGATCGTCTCGGGCTTCTTGATCTCGCCAAAGGACCACGAAAGGATCCGCTCGGGGCTGGCCAGCGAGATCTTGATCTCATCAAAGGTCCGCGGCGCCTCGGCGGTCTGGAAGATGTTCGTCAGTTCCTGGTTCATCACTTATCCTTCGCGAGTATCTGCATTGCAGAGCTCAGCTTCGTTGATGATCTCTCGAAGCTCATTGGCGTCGACGCTCCTCGTCGACGGCCATTGCGGATCTTTCTCTCGGCCTGCCCAAGCGAGATGAACGATATAGGCCCCACCTGCATCGCTTTGGACCAGCACATCATCACGGTCCTCCCGACGGGCAGTGACCTTCAACGCACTCATCTGAGACGCGAGTTGATGATCTGGTCCGACCTCGCGCTTGAGTTCGTCAAGCAGCGAGGCGGCCACACTCGGATGTGGCGCCCACCAGTTCATCACTCTTCCTCGCTGTCCATCAGCTCGACATTGAGGCCGAGGCTGCGGATTTCCTTGACGAGCACGTTGAAGCTCTCGGGGATGCCGGCCTCGAAGTTGTCCTCGCCCTTGACGATGGACTCGTAGACCTTGGTGCGGCCCGCCACATCGTCGGACTTCACCGTCAGCATCTCCTGCAGCGTGTAGGCCGCGCCGTACGCTTCCAGAGCCCAGACCTCCATCTCGCCGAAGCGCTGGCCGCCGAACTGCGCCTTGCCGCCCAGCGGCTGCTGGGTCACGAGCGAGTACGGGCCGGTCGAGCGCGCGTGGATCTTGTCGTCCACCAGGTGATGGAGCTTGAGGAGGTACTTGATCCCCACCGTCACCTTCCGCGCGAAAGCCTCGCCCGTCCGCCCGTCGAACACCGTCGACTGGCCGGACTCGTCGAGCCCCGCAAGCTTCAGGTGGTGGTTGACGTCCGGCTCCTTCGCCCCGTCGAACACCGGCGTGGCGATCGGCATGCCGCGGCGGATGTTCTCGGCCGCTTCCTGGATCTCCTCGGGCGCCATGTCGGCCGTCGCCTCGCCATAAACATCGTCGCCATAGACGATCTTCATCGCATCCTCGACCGGCGTCATGTCCCCGTGCCGCCTATACGCGTCGAGCGCGTCCGAGACCTGGCGGCCAAGGTTCTTCACCGCCCAGCCCATATGCGTCTCGAGGATCTGGCCCACGTTCATGCGGCTCGGCACGCCGAGCGGGTTGAGCACGAGGTCCACGGGCGTGCCGTCCTGCAGGAACGGCATGTCCTCCTCCGGCACCACGCGGGAGATGACGCCCTTGTTGCCATGCCGCCCGGCCATCTTGTCGCCCGGCTGGAGCTTGCGCTTCACGGCGACGAAGACCTTGACCATCTTCATGCCGCCCGGGGGCAGATCGTCGCCCCGGCGCACCTTCTCCACCTTGTCCTCGAAGCGCGCGTCCAGCACCCGCTTGGCGGCGTCGAACTGCTTGTTGAGCGCCTCCATCTCCGACGCCGCCGCTTCGTCCTCGAGGGCGAGCTGCCACCACTGGCCGCGGGTGAGCGGCTCCAACGTCTCGTCGGAGACCACCTTGCCCTTCCACTGCTTCGGCCCCTTCACGACGGTCTTGCCGTCGATCAGCTCGCGGAGGCGGGCATAAATGTTGCGCTCGAGGATCGCGAGCTCGTCGTCCCGGTCACGGGCCAGGCGCTCGATCTCCTCGCGCTCGATCTGCAGCGCACGCTCGTCCTTATCGACGCCGTGGCGGTTGAAGACGCGCACCTCGACCACCGTGCCATAGTCGCCCGGCGGCATGCGGAGCGAGGTGTCCCGCACATCCGACGCCTTCTCGCCAAAGATGGCGCGCAGGAGCTTTTCCTCCGGCGTCATCGGGCTCTCGCCCTTCGGCGTGATCTTGCCCACGAGAATGTCCGCCGGGCCCACTTCGGCACCGATATAGACGATCCCCGCCTCGTCGAGGTTGCGGAGCGCTTCCTCGCCGACGTTCGGGATGTCGCGGGTGATCTCCTCCGGCCCCAGCTTCGTGTCGCGCGCCATCACCTCATATTCCTCGATATGGATCGAGGTGAAGATGTCGTCCTTCGCCACACGTTCGCTGATGAGGATGGAGTCCTCGTAGTTGTAGCCGTTCCAGGGCATGAAGGCGACGAGGCAGTTCTTGCCGAGCGCAAGCTCGCCGAGGTCCGTGCTCGGACCGTCCGCCACCACATCGCCGGCGCTCACCCGGTCGCCCACCTTCACCAGCGGGCGCTGGTTGATGCAGGTGTTCTGGTTCGAGCGCTGGAACTTGCGGAGGCGGTAGATGTCCACGCCCGGGTCGCCCGGCTCCATCTCGTCGGTCACGCGGATAACGATACGCGTCGCGTCCACCTGGTCGATGATCCCGCCGCGGCGGGCGGCGATGGCAGCACCACTGTCGCGCGCAACCTTCGCCTCCATGCCGGTACCCACAAGCGGCGCTTCCGCCCGCAGGAGCGGCACGGCCTGGCGCTGCATGTTCGAGCCCATCAGCGCGCGGTTCGCGTCATCGTTCTCGAGGAACGGGATCAGCGCGGCCGCGACCGAGACAAGCTGCTTCGGCGAGACGTCGATCAGCGTCACGTTCTCGCTCGGGCTCAGCGTGAAGTCGCCGGCCTTGCGAGTGGAGACGAACTCCTGCACGAACTTCGCATCGTCGGTGAGCTGCGCGTTGGCCTGGGCCACGACGTGGCGCATCTCCTCGGTGGCGGACATGTACTTCACGTCGTCCGACACCTGCCCGTCCTTCACGGTCCGGTAGGGCGTTTCGATGAAGCCGTACTTGTTCACGCGCGCGAAGGTCGCCAGCGAGTTGATGAGGCCGATATTCGGGCCTTCCGGCGTCTCGATCGGGCACATGCGGCCGTAGTGGGTCGGGTGCACGTCGCGCACCTCGAAGCCGGCGCGCTCACGGGTCAGGCCGCCCGGGCCAAGCGCCGAGAGGCGGCGCTTATGCGTCACCTCGGAGAGCGGGTTGGTCTGGTCCATGAACTGGCTGAGCTGCGAGGAGCCGAAGAACTCCCGCACCGCTGCCGCCGCCGGCTTCGCGTTGATCAGGTCCTGCGGCATCACCGTGTCGATCTCGACCGAGCTCATCCGCTCGCGGATCGCCCGCTCCATGCGGAGCAGACCCACACGGTACTGGTTCTCCATGAGTTCGCCCACGGAACGCACGCGCCGGTTGCCGAGATGGTCGATGTCGTCGATCTCGCCGCGGCCGTCGCGCAGGTCCACGATGGCCTTGATCACCGCGAGAATGTCCTCGCGGCGCAGCGTGCGCTGCGTGTCCGGCGCATCGAGGTCAAGACGCATGTTCATCTTCACGCGGCCCACGGCCGAAAGATCGTAGCGCTCGGCGTCGAAGAACAGGCTCTGGAACATCGCCTCCGCCGCCTCGAGGGTCGGCGGCTCGCCCGGGCGCATCACCCGGTAGATGTCGAGCAGCGCAGTCTCGCGACCGAAGTTCTTGTCCGCCGCCATCGTGTTGCGGATGTAAGCGCCGATGGACACCCCATCGATGTCGAGCGTCTCGATGGTCTCGAAGCCCGCCTCGATCAGCGTCTCCACAACCTCCGGGTCGAGCGGATCGCCGGCCTCGGCATAGATCGCACCCGTCTCCTCGTTGATCATGTCGACGGCGGCGAAGCGGCCATGGATGCTCTCGAAGGGCGCGAGGATGCGCTCCACGCCCTCATCCGCCAGCATGCGCAGCTTGCGCGGCGTGAGCTTCTGGCCGGCCGAGGCAACAACCTCGCCGTTATCCGCGTTCACCAGGTCGAAGGTCGGCGTCGTGCCGCGCAGGCGCTCCACGTTGAACGGGATCGCCCAGGCCTCGCCCGTGCGCACATAGGCCACGCGGTCGTAGAAGTAATCGCAGATGCCTTCCTGATCGAGGCCGAGCCCGAACAGCAGCGTCGAGACCGGCAGCTTCCGCCGGCGGTCGATGCGCGCATGCACAATGTCCTTCGCGTCGAACTCGAAATCGAGCCACGAGCCGCGATAGGGGATCACGCGCGAGGCGAAGAGCAGCTTGCCCGAGCTGTGCGTCTTGCCCCGGTCGTGGTCGAAGAACACACCGGGCGAGCGGTGCATCTGGCTGACGATCACGCGCTCGGTGCCGTTCACGATAAAGGTGCCGTTCATCGTCATGAGCGGCATGTTGCCCATGTAGACGTCCTGCTCCTTGATGTCCTTCACCGACTTGGCACCCGTGTCCTCGTCCACATCGAACACGATCAGGCGCAGGGTCACCTTCAGCGGCGCCTCGTAGGTGAGGTCGCGCTGCTGGCACTCTTCCACGTCGTATTTCGGCGCCTCGAGCTCGTAGCGCACGAACTCCAGCAGCGCGGTTTCGTTAAAGTCCTTGATCGGGAATACGGACTGGAAAACGCCCTGCAGGCCCTCGCCATCGACGGCGTGACCCACATCCCCGCTCTCAAGGAAGTAGTCGTAAGAACGTTTTTGAACTTCGATCAGGTTGGGCAGTTCCGCCACTTCGCGGATCTTGCCAAAGAACTTCCGGATGCGCTTGCGGCCCGAAAACATCTGTCCCATGAACAGCAGGTCCTCTCTCGGCGCACCTGCTGTTGGGGCGACAGCAGGAGCCGGGTCAAGGTGCGGAAAGGGCCCCATCCGCGCGACCGGCGCCCCCGCCGGCCGTATCTCGGGCCCTCCCGCGTCCTGCAAAGGTCCCGATCGGGAACTTTGCAGGACGCGCGAAACGGATGACGGCGGGAGCGGTCTGGCCGCTCCCGCCGGGTTCTCTCAGGCCGCGGCGCGTGCCGCAGCGCAGATCACTTGAGCTCGACCTTGGCGCCGGCCTCTTCGAGCTTCTTCTTGATCTCCTCGGCCTCTTCCTTGTTGGCGCCTTCCTTGACGGCCTTGCCGCCGGCCTCGACGAGATCCTTCGCCTCCTTGAGGCCGAGCCCGGTGATGGCGCGGACCTCCTTGATGACGTTGATCTTCTTGGCGCCGGCTTCGACGAGGATGATGTCGAACTCGGTCTTCTCCTCCTCGGCCGCACCACCGGCGTCGCCGCCGCCGGCCGGGCCAGCCATCATCACGGCGCCGCCCGCTGCGGGCTCGATGCCGTACTTGTCCTTGAGCAGGTTCTTCAGCTCGACCGCCTCGAGGAGGGTCAGGCCAACCAGGTTCTCAGCAAGGTCTTCGATCTTCGACATGTCTCAGTTCCGTTCTTTCATGCTTCTCGTGGGGTTCCGGGCCGTGGGCTTAACCCTCGGCCGGCCTCGAGTTGCGCAGCGCTCACGCGTCTTCTTTCTCTTTCGAAAGCGTCTCGGTGATTGCCGCCAGATTGCTGCCAGGGGCACCGATCGCGCCGGCGAGGTTTGCCGCGGGGCTGATCAGGCAGCCGACGAGAGAGGCGATAACCTCCTCGCGCGACGGCATGTCTGCCACGGCCTTGACGCCCTTCTCGTCGAGAACGGCATCCCCCATCGCACCGCCCACGATCTTGAACTTGTCGTTCGCCTTCGCGTATTTCTCGGCCACACGGGCCGCGGTGGTGGGGTCCTCGGAATAGGCGAGGACGGTCTGACCCTTGAGGTACTGGCCCATGTCTGAGCCGGGCTTACCCTCCAGGGCGATCTTGGCGAGCCTGTTCTTGGCGACACGGACCCCGCCCCCAGCTTCACGCATCTGGGCACGGAAATCCTGCATCTGCGCGACCGTGAGGCCGGCGTAGTGAGCAACCACCACGACGCCAGAGTCCGCAAAGATCTGGCCGAGCTCGTCGACCGTCTGTGCTTTTTGGGCTCTATCCACAGTCTTCTCCACAGGTTGGCGGGCACATGTCCCGCCGGCTCTCGTCCGCTCCGCCCCCTCCCTCTCGGGTCGCACTTCGGGGCGAAGCGCTCTTCGGGTCCAATCCGGGTCCCGACCAAGACCGCCCGAGCATCGCTCCGGCTAATCCCATCGTTCCCCGTCTAGGGCAGGACTTCCGCGCTCGCGCGCCGCCCACCGTCTCGGACAGGTGCCACCCCTTGCGAGGTGGCCACCCCGGCCTCGCAGCCGGGGATTTCGGTAGGGTGGGGTTCTACCCCACCACAGCCCTTACTCGGCCGCCTCTACGGGCGCCGACAGGCTTTCGTTCGTCACGGCGATGCCCGCGCCCATCGTCGAGCTCAGCGACACCTTCTTGATGTAGGTGCCCTTCGCGCCCGTCGGCTTCGCCCGGTTCACCGCATCAACGAAGGCGCGGATGTTCTCCGCAAGCTTCGCCTCGTCGAACGAGGCCTTGCCCACACCCGCATGGATGATGCCCGCCTTCTCGACGCGGAAGGTGACCTGGCCGCCCTTCGCATCCTGCACGGCCTTCGCCACGTCCATGGTCACCGTGCCGATCTTCGGGTTCGGCATCAGGCCACGCGGGCCAAGAACCTTACCCAGACGGCCGACGACCGGCATCATGTCGGGCGTCGCGATGCAGCGGTCGAAATCGATCGTGCCGCCCTGCACCGTCTCCATCAGGTCCTCGGCACCCACGATGTCGGCGCCGGCCTCCTTGGCCTCGTCGGCCTTCGGGCCGCGGGCAAAGACAGCAACGCGCACGCTCTTGCCCGTGCCGTTCGGCAGGGTGACCGAGCCGCGCACCATCTGGTCCGCATGCCGCGGGTCGACGCCGAGGTTCATGCTGACCTCGACCGTCTCGTCGAACTTCGCCGTGGCGTTCGCCTTGATCAGGCCCACCGCCTCCTCGATCGAGAGCGGGCCCTTGCCTTCGGTGGCCGCGCGGATGGCCGCTTTGCGCTTCGGAAGCTTCGCCATCACTTCACCTCGATGCCCATGGACTTCGCGGAGCCCACGATGATCTGCATCGCAGCCTCGATCGAGTTCGCATTGAGGTCCTTCATCTTGACCTCGGCGATCTCGCGCACCTGCTTGAGGCTGACCGTGCCGGCGCTCGCGCGGCCGGGAGTCTTCGAGCCCGACTTCAGCTTCGCGGCCTTCTTGAGCAGGAACGACGCCGGCGGCGTCTTGATCTCGAAGGTGAAGCTCTTGTCCGCGTAGTACGTGATGATCGTCGGGCACGGCGCGCCCGGCTCGATCTCCTGCGTCTTCGCGTTGAACTCCTTGCAGAAGCCCATGATGTTGATGCCGCGCTGACCGAGCGCCGGGCCGATGGGGGGCGACGGGTTCGCCTTGCCGGCCGGCACCTGGAGCTTCAGCGAGCCGACGACTTTCTTAGCCATCTCGCGTCCTCTCTTGCTTTCCCATGGCGCCCACGCGTGAGCGCCGGTTCACGAAAGGGTGGTCCGGTCCGGACAGCGCGCTGCCCTCGCCTCCCACCACGCACCTCGTCAGCTCGCCTTGGCGACCTGCGAGTATTCCAGTTCCACGGGCGTCGCGCGCCCGAAGATCGAGACCGTCACCTTCAGGCGCGCGTTCTCTTCGTCCACGTCTTCCACCAGGCCGGTGAAGCTCTCGAACGGCCCGTCGGTGACGTTGACCGTCTCGCCCACCTCGAAAGTGATCGCCGGCCGCGGCCGCTCCACGCCCTCTTCCACCTGGTTGAGGATCCGCATCACCTCGGCCTCGCGCAGCGGCGTGGGCTTGCCCATGGGGCCGAGGAAGCCGGTCACGCGCTGCGTGTTCTTGATGAGGTGATAGGCGCGGTCGGTCATCTCCATCTTCACAAGCACGTAGCCCGGCATGAAGCGGCGCTCCACGTTCACCTTCTGGCCGCGGCGCACCTCGGTCACCTCCTCGGTCGGCACCATGATCTCGAGGATCTCCTCCTCGAGCCCGTGCTGCGCCGCGCCCTCGCGGATTGACTCCGCCACCTTCTTCTCGAAATTCGAGAGCACGTGTACCGAATACCAGCGCGCCGTCATCGCCCGTCCGTCTCCCGGCCGCGCCGCATGACCGGCCGCCGTCCCTGCTCAAAACCGTCAGGCCCGCCGCCCTAACGCGCCCCGCCGCAAAGCCCTGTGGTGAGCCGTGCGGCGAATCAAGCGATGGGTGTGTGCCAAGAGGCGTGGTGGTTAGCGGTCAAGCCCGTCCGTGGCAACCCCTGCCGAGGGACAAAATGAAACGGTCCGCAGGCAGCCGACCCGAGGCCCGCCTCAGAGGCTGAGCAGGATGTCAACCAGGATCGAAAGGATCTGGTCCACGAAGAAGAAGAAGATCGCCACGATGGTCGCCATCACAAACACCATCGCGGTCGTCAGCCCCGCCTCGCGCCGCGTCGGCCAGACCACCTTCGCGCCCTCGGCCCGCACCTCGTTCACGAACTGCACCGGGTTCTTCATCGCGCTTCACCTTCCTCCGTCCGGCCGCATCCGAAGGCGGCCCGGCTGGCAGGGGCAGAGGGACTCGAACCCCCGACATTCGGTTTTGGAGACCGACGCTCTACCAACTGAGCTATACCCCTAGAGCCGTGTGGGCGAGGTACGCCGAAAGAACTTCCTCTGCAAGACCCCCGAAGGACCCGAGCGCGCAGTGCCATTGCCCCCCTGCCCGTCCCGCCTACCTCGCGCGCATCGGAGCAGGGGGCGGCATGGCAGAGATCGCGATCATCGGTGCAGGGATGGCGGGCCTCACGGCCGGCGCAACACTCGCCGCCGCCGGGCACACCCCGCGCCTCTACGAGAAGAGCGGCGGGCTGGGCGGGCGCCTCGCCACCCGCCGGAGCCCCGCCGGCGGGCTCGACCACGGCGCCCCCGGCTTCACCGCGGCCGATCCGGCCTTCGCCGCCTTGCTCGAGGGCGCCGCCGGGCGAGGCCACGCCGCCCCGTGGCCGGAGGGCGCGGGGCAGCTTCTCAGCAAAACCCCCGGTCCCGCCTATGTCGGCCTGCCCGGCGCCAGCGGTGCCGTGCGCGCCCATCTCGGCACTTCACCGGCGCTCACGGAGGCGGAGATCCAGCGCCGGGCCGAGGTCACCGCGCTGGCCCGGTCGTCGAGCGGCGGTTGGGAGATCACGCTGCCGGGGGGTACGGAGCATGCCGACCACCTCCTCCTCGCCATCCCGGCCCCGCAGGCAGCCCGCCTGATCGCTGGCGCCGGTATGGACGCAGGCGCCCTCGCCAGCGTCTCCATGGCGCCCCGCCTCACAGCCATGGTCGCGTTCGGGGCGCCCATCGCCCCGCCCGCCTCCCTCGCGCCGCCCCTCGAGAAAGCGCTCCGGGAGCCAGCGAAGCCGTGGCGCGATGGCGGCGATGAACGCTGGGTGCTGCACGCGGACAATGCCTGGAGCCGTGCGCATATCGAGAGCGACAAGGACAGCATCGCCGACGCCCTCATCGCCGCCTTCGCCGAGAGCGCGGGCCCCCTGCCGCCCGAGACCTATCGCGCCGGCCACCGCTGGCGCTACGCGCTCACCTCCGCCCCCCTCGGCCAGCCCTGCCTGTGGCACCCCGACCGCCACCTCGGCCTCTGCGGGGACTGGTGCCTGGGCGACACGGTGGAGCACGCCTTCCTCTCCGGCCGCGCCCTCGCCGACAGCGTCATCGAAAGCCTGGGGTAACACGCTGCGCCGGATTGCAACGCCCCTCCGTCAGCCTCCGCATGCCCCATATCGAAGGGTCTCGACGCCCCGCGCCGTCCGCCATAGGCTCCTTCCACGCCGCGGAAACGGAGACCGGGAATGCAGACCTTCGCCGATGCCGACGGGCTCGCCTTCAGCGCCTCGCGCCCGGAAAGCCTGGAAGCCTATGACGGGATCGTCCGCGCCTTCGTCGGCTTCCGGCGCGATACGGGCGACAAGGTGAAAGCCCTGGTGGCGGCGGACCCCGAGATGCCCATGGCCATCGCTGCGCGCGGCTACTTGACCAAGATGGTCGGCACCTCCGAAAGCGCCCCCACCGTCCGTGCCATGGCCGACACGCTGAACGCCATGGCGGCGGAGGGGCGCCTCAACCCGCGCGAGGCGCTCCATGCCCGCGCGCTCTCCGCCTGGGCCGACAACCAGATGGAAGACGCCGCACGCCACTGGGGCACCATCCTGCACACCCAGCCGAACGACACCCTGGCCCTCCGCCTCGCCCATTTCATCGATTTCTATTCGGGCAATGGCCGCCGCCTGCGTGACGGCATCGCCCGCGTGATCCACGCCTATCCGAAAGGCCACCGCTTCCACGGCTTCGTGCAGGGCATGTATGCCTTCGGGCTGGAGGAGGCGGGGGAGTACGCCCGCGCCGAGCGTCACGGCAAGATCGCGGTCGACGAGAACCCGGCCGATGCCTGGTCCGTCCACGCCGTGACGCATGCCATGGAGATGACCGGGCGGGACGAAGAGGGCCTCGCCTTCACCGGCGCCATCGAGGACGCGTGGAGCGAGACCAACAATTTCCGCTACCACCTGCACTGGCACCGCGGCCTTTACCTGCTGGAGAAGGGCCGCGCCGAGGACGTGCTCGCGCTCTACGATGCCGAATTCGGCGCCGAGCCCGACAGCGGCTTCTATCTCGACATGCTGAACGCCACCTCGATGCTCTGGCGCCTCGAGCTCTTCGGTCTCGATGTAGGCGACCGCTGGCAGAAGCTCGCCGAGGTCGCCGCCAAGCGCCACCACGACGAGGAACTGATCTTCGTCTCCCTCCACTACATGATGGCCCTCGTCAGCGCCGGCGGCGATGCGGACGTGAAAGCGCTCATGGATCATCTCGAGGCCTGGGCGGAGAAGCCGACGACCCAAGGCAAGGTCGTGGCCCGCGTCGGCCTCGAGATCGCCCGAGCACTGGCGGATATGCGCGGCGGCCGGGCGCGCGAGGCCTATGACCGGCTGGCCCCCATCCGCTACGAGATCGATCCCATCGGCGGCAGCCATGCCCAGCGCGACGTCTTCCAGATGCTCCTTATCGATGCCGCCACGCGCGCGGGCGAGACGGGATCGGCCACCGCGCTCCTCGCCGAACGCGTGGCCGAGCGGCCCGGCGGCGTCTGGGGCTGGCGGCGCTACGCCGACGCCCTTTCCGCGCAGGGCGCAACCGATGCGGCAGCAGCGGCCCGCGCCCGCGGTCGTGCAGCGGAAGGCTGAACAGAAACCGAAGCGTTAGGCCTCAGAGCACGCCGTTTCCGCCGAGCCGCAGTGTAGCGCTCAGGCGCGCTGGCGTTGCTCCACCTGCGATACCACCGCGCGCAGCATCGCGAGGCGCCCCGCATGGCGCACGAGCCTCACCGGCGCGAGCTTCGTTGAGGCCAACAGCGTCGCCGCATCGAGCGCAAGGCCAAGCCCCGTCAGCCCCGCCTCGCCGCCGCGCGCCCGTCCCGTCCGCGCGTCCTCGGCCGTGAGAAGCCCTTGCGCTGCAAGGCTCGCCGCAACCATGCCGAGGCGCACGGGCGGCGGCATGAAGGGCAGCAGCATATGCGCCGCATCGCGCCCACGCTCGATCGCGTCGCGGTTCCGCCCCACCCAGCCGGGATTGCGGATCCGCCGCGCGCCTGAGCGCGGCCCCGGTGCCTCCGGTTCCAGCACCTCGCCGTCGAGGCTCTCCGCCGCTTCGTCGCCGATGCGTTCCTGCATTCGCCAACCTCCCCTTTCCGTGAAATGTAGGGGCTGAAAGACGGCAGAGGAAGGATGCGATGACCGAACGCGAGACCATCCCGCTCGAGGAAGTGGACCTGCTGGTGCGCCGGGCGCTCGAGAAACACGGTGCCAGCGCCGCGCAGGCGGCCGCAGTGGCCCGGATCGTGACGGCGGCGGAGCGGGACGGCTCCGAAAGCCACGGGCTCTTCCGCGTGCCCGGCTACGTGGCCTCACTTCGGAGCGGCAAGGTCGACGGCTCAGCCACGCCCAGCCTATCCCAGACGGCACCCGGCGTCGTGGCGGTCGACGCAGCGCGCGGGTTCGCGCCCCTCGCGCTCGAGCTTGGCCTGCCGGCGCTGGTCGACCGGGCACGCGAGACCGGCATCGCGGCGCTCGCCATCCGCCAATGCTTCCACTTCGCCGCCCTCTGGCCGGAGGTGGAACGCATCGCGGAGGCGGGTCTTGTCGGCCTCGCAGTCACGGCCGCCACGCCCATGGTGGCCCCCGCGGGCGGCACGCGCCCCTTCTTCGGCACCAACCCCATCGCCTTCGCCTTTCCGCGTGTCGGCGCCCCGCCCCTGGCCTTCGACATGGCGACGGCGGCGATGGCGCGCGGCGACATCATGCTCCACGCGCGGGACGGCGAGGCGCTGCCCCCGGGCGTGGGCATCGGGCCGGACGGCGAGCCCAGCACCGACCCCGACGCCGTGCTCGCCGGCGCCCAGCTGCCCTTCGGCGGCTACAAGGGCGCCGCCATCTCCCTGATGGTCGAGCTTCTGGCCGGGGCCGTTGCGGGCGACCTCTTCAGCTTCGAGGCGGGCGCCAAGGGCCCGAAGGATGGCGGGCCGCCAGAAGGCGGGGAGCTGCTCATCGCCATCGACCCCGGCCGCTTCGGCCATGGCGATGGCTGGCAGGCCCGTGCCGAGGGCTTCTTCTCGGCCCTCACGGCGATCGAGGGCACACGCCTGCCCGGCGCCCGGCGCCACGCGAACCGCAGCGCGCGCGGCAGCCAGGGCGCCCCCGTACCCACGGCCCTCCTCGCGGAGGTTCGACGCCTGGCCGGTCCAGATGCGTAGGCGCTTTACGGCCAGCCGGCGAACCGGCCCCACACCGTCCGCCGCAGGCAGTGTCAGCCGAAGTCCCCCTCCATCATCTCATCGACCACCAGCGCCCCGGCGGCTGCCCATCTTCCTGCTGCGACCGGCACGACTGAGAGGCACGCGCCGGCAACCGCTGGGCCCCACGCCGGCATGTGACTGCCCACTGGCCCGGATGCGGTCAGCGTCTTCCCATTGGGCGTTGCCCGGCGCTCTACAGGCGAATGCCGTCGCATGGCCAACCCATCGCTGAACGCCTCCGCCCGTTTCAGAGGCCGAAGCGCCCGCCCCCCTTTCTCGGACCGAGGCAGCCGTGATGGCTGAAGCACCATGCAATAGGGCGAGCCCGACGAGCGCTTCCGACCCGATCAACGCTATGTTGCACCACCGACGTGCCTCAACGGCCCCGCGACGGCGATGAAGGGTGCCCGGCCCAGCAGTCTAACGCCCTCTGGGCGCGCCGTGTGAGAGCACGACTGGCATCAACCATCCCGCGCGACGGAGCTTTCGGCGCGAGACCGCTCTCGCGCGCGAACGCGGAGCCCGACAACCTTGATCGATGCACCAAAGAACCGCGCCGTGCTTGCGCATAGCCGCGCAAGCACGCTCACTCGCGCCCATGCCCACCCAAGTCAGGGCCCACACCCACGGCTAAAGGCGCTGCGGGCCGATGCCGCGGCGCGACCGCCTGACCCTCGGGCCAATGCGGTGCCCGCCCGCTGAGCTCGACGGTGATCCCATAGACTGTGCGTAGCTTGTCGACCGACAGGCGCGACGGACCTGCGCCGCCTCAATCCACGCCGCTTACGCGCTTTTCGCCGCCACATTGGCGCGCTTCTCGAGATGGGTTTCGAGCCACGCGGAGGTATCGTCGAACGACATCGGGCGCGCGATCCCGAAGCCCTGCACATACTGACAGCCCAGCTCCTTCAGCAGCCTCATCTGTTCCTCGTCCTCCGCACCCTCCGCGAGCGTGGCCAGCCCCAAATTCTTCGAGAGCGCCACGGTCGCTTCGACCACGAGCCGCGATGCCCGATTGGTCGTGATGTCTCGTATGAGCGACCGGTCGAGCTTCACCGCATCGGCGTTGAGGTTGATGAGATGCGAGATCGATGCCTGGCCGGTCCCGAAATCATCGATCTCGAGGTAGAACCCGAGATCCTGAAGACGCTGCAGGGTGGTGCGCGCCGTATCCGTCGCATCTCCGAAGAGGACCGTCTCGAGGATCTCGATCGCAACATGGCGCGGCTCGAGGCCGTTGCGGTCCATCTCGAGGAGCAGCGCATCCACATAGCCCGGGTCCCGAAGCGACTCTCCTGTGCAATTCAGAGAAATGCGCGCCTCGGTATGGCCCTCCATGTGCCACTGCCCAAGGCAAACCATCGCCTTCTTCATCACGATGTCGTCGATGGGCGGCAACAGCCCCGTCTCTTCCGCAATCTCGAGGAAGAGCCCCGGCGGCACCAGGCCCTGCTCGGGATGGCGCCAGCGCACCAGCACCTCGAAGCCCACGACCTCCCGGTCGCTCAACCGCACTTGCGGCTGGAAGAACGGCTCAATCTCATCGTTATCGAGCGCGGCGTAGAGCTCGTTATAGGTCCGGCTGCGGGCTTCAAGCGCGGCGCGCATCTCCGGCTCGTAAACACGGATCTGGCCGGCACGCCGGGGAAGGTCGCGGAAGCTCATGGCTATGCGGGCATTGTTCAGAAGCTGGTCGGGCGTCCCATCCCCCGGCAGCATGTCGGCCATCGCGATCAACGTGCTCACGCGACAATCACCGAGGGCCGTCGGGACCTCGATGTTGAGCGCACCCGCCATTTTCTCCGCAGCCCCAACCAACGCTTGCCGCGATGTCACCTTCGGAAACAGAACGCCGAATTCATGCTCCTTAAGCCGGGCGACGAACTGCCCTTCGGGCAACGCCTCGCTCAGCGCGACGGCGAATTCCTGCAGCACCTCGCTTCCCATCCCGGCCCCGTAGACATCCACGATCTGCCGGTAGTCCATCACCTCGACCACCACGATGCCGACGGGATCCGCTTCCTGCTCTGCGTTCTCCCCTCGCAGGGCCAAGTGCAGCCTTTCCAGCATCTTGCGTTCGTTGGGCAGTCCCGTGTCGATATCGACGTTGAGGCGCTGTTCGATCGCGGCACGCGCGCGCTCGGCGCGGGTGAGCTGCTCCATCAGGCTGCTGACATCCATCAGCACGATGACCCGCCCGCTCGGCGTCGCCGCGCCGGGTGGAATGCTGCGCGCCACCATGCAGAACGCAGTTGGCTCTACATCCGAGTCCAGAAAGCGCAGAACGGCGCCCTCGCCGCCGGCAAGTGCCCGCTCGAACGCCGCTGGGTCGCTCGGCCGTCCGAAGCGATCGAGCAGGACCCTTATATCGACGCCTTCGAGCGTGCCCGGCGCCGCAGAGAGGCGCTCGCACACGCCGCCGCCGGCCCAGCACACCCGCCCGGTGTCATCCAGCACCACCGCTTGATCGACAACCGAGTCGGCAAGGGCACCGATCACATCGCCGCCAAGCTCGTGCAGCGCGCGGTGCATGCCGCCCCCTCCGTCATGGTCCATGCACTGCACCTTTGCTCGAAACTGCGCCGCAACACTCGCCGCGTAATGACACGCTGGAATTGCCACCTCCTTAACCGCGGCAGCGGAGGCGCGCGGCCCCGTGAAACCGCAACGCCGCCCCGGGCCGCAAAAAACGACGCTGCGCGACGCTTCCGTGGCCGACGCCGCCAGCCCTCGCCGCCACGCTTCTCCTCAACCAAGGAGACGCCCATGCCGCTCGAGACACCGCCGACCCGCAAGATCGATCCCTATCGCGCAGCCCCCTGCCCGGCCACGGGACGCCCCGGCGATGACCGTGTCGAGATCGGACCGACCGCGCTCGCGCTCGACGAGTTCGACGCGGCGGGCCTCGCCCTGCCCGACCTGCCCGCCATGCGCGCCTTCAGGCTGCAGCAGCTCGTCGACGGGCTCGCCGCGCGCGACTATGGCGGCGTGCTGCTCTTTGATCCGCTCAACATCCGCTACGCCACCGACACGACGAACATGCAGATCTGGAACATGCACAACCCCTTCAGGGCGGTGCTGGTTCTGGCGGACGGCCACATGGTCCTGTGGGAGTACAAGGGTTCGAGCTACGCCTTCCTCAGCCAGTTCAACCCGCTGGTGAAGGAGGTGCGCGGCGGCGCGGGGCTCTTCTACTTCAGCGCTGGTGACAAGGGGGGTGAGCAGGCAGCCAGCTTCTCGGCGGAGATCGACGATCTCATGCGCCGCCATGCGCCCGGCAACCGCCGCCTCGCGGTCGACAAGATCCTGCTCCACGGCGCCCACGCCCTCGAACGCCTCGGCCTCGAGCTTCACGAGGGCGAGGAGGTCACCGAGCGCGTCCGCGCCATCAAGGGGCCGGACGAGATCAAGGCCATGCGCTGCGCGATGCTCGCCTGCGAGCAGTCGGTCGCGGCGATGCGGGAGGCCTGGGCGCCCGGGCTCACCGAGAACGACCTGTGGGCGGTGCTGCACGCGGAGAACGTGAAGCGCGGCGGCGAGTGGATCGAGACGCGCCTCCTCGCCTCGGGCCCCCGCACGAACCCGTGGTTCCAGGAGTGCGGCCCGCGCGTGATGCAGAACAACGAGATCGTCGCCTTCGATACGGATCTCGTCGGCGTCTACGGCATGTGCTCGGATATCAGCCGGACCTGGTGGATGGGCGATGCGGATCCGACGCCCGAGATGCGGCGCCTGCACGCGCATGCGCACGACCATATCATGGAGAACATGGCGCTGCTCGGCCCGGGCGTCTCGCTCACGGAGATCACCTTCGGCGGGCACATGCTCGCCCCCGAATTCGTCGAACAACGCTACAGCTGCAAGATGCATGGCGTGGGCCTCTGCGACGAGTGGCCGAGCGTGCGCTACCCGGAGGATTACTGCGAAGGCGCCTTCGAAGCGGTGCTGGAGCCGGGCATGTGCCTTTGCGTGGAAGCGCTCGTCGCGCTCAAGGGCGGGGACTTCTCCATCAAGCTCGAGGACCAGGTGCTGATCACCGAGACGGGCGTGGAGAACCTGACGCGCTGCCCGTTCGACGGGCGGCTGATGGCGTGACGAACCTTGATAGGGTGATTCGTGTGGAGGCGTTTGCACCACAGATATCAGTGTATGCGTTAACTTTCATGGAGTAGAACTTACACTCAAAAATACAAAAAGCCGTCAGATCCAACTTACAGATACACAACCCAGCATTGCATTAAAAATAAATCGCCAAGCATAGAGTTGTGATTTCGAAGCGATTTAGCGGGTGATCAAGATATTTCTTGCGAGTTAGGAAACGCCCGAACACCCTGAAGCGAGCAGCCACTGCTGAAGTGGTTAATGCGTTTCGTGGGAGGGGATCCGAATGCTTGAGATCAAACGGGGTGTCGTGGCGAAGTCGGTCGCCGCATCATTGGCCGGTGTTCTTCTTATAACGGCGGCGAGTTCATCCGCCCTTACGGAAGAACAGCTCGCCCGGAAGCTTGCTTCCATCCACCTTAAGGAAGTGCTGCTGAACCGCATGGTCACCAGCATCTGCATGATCGACGCTAACGTGGAAGCCGATCGCAACCGCGAGATGGTGTACGAAGCGCGCGATCACTTCGAGGAGTCGCTGAACGTCATCCGCAAGGACGTGGCCGCCCTCGACCAGTCGCTCTCGTCGGTCCGCGCCCTGACCCGGCAACTGGACAAGGGCCATGAGCGCTGGTTCCGCATGCGCGTCTTCATGGATCGCGAGATGAAGGCGCATGACCCGTCGGAGAGCGTGCTCGGCCAGATCGCCCTCATGGAAACCGGCCTCGAGCAGGTTGTGGACCGCAGCTACAAGCTCCTGAAGCGCAAGGCGACGAAGGAAGGCAAGCTTTCCCTTGGCGAGGCGATCCAGGAGACCCGCCAGTTCGAGCGTGTCATGCTCGCCGAGAAGATGGTGAAGGAAGCCTGCCTCGTCGCACTCGGTGAAGGCGGCCAGATGGAGCGTGCGCTGCTCCACGAAGCCGTGATGCATTTCGACAAGGAGCTGACGCTCGACGAAAGCTCCCCCCTCGCCCCGAAGGAGGTCAAGGCCATGGTGCCGCTCTGGCGCGAGGTGATGCCGCGGGTGAAGGCGCTGGCCGATGGCGAGGCGGTGGACGAGACGCTGCTCGGCGAGCTCGAGGCGCTGAAGCGCGACTGGTTCAAGGCGTCGGACGTCTCGCTCATCCCGAAGACGAGCTGATCCGCCGATACCCGGCACCAGCCGGGTACGCCATCGCACTTAAGCCCTTCGAAGGCGCGCCCCGGCCAGGGGGCGCGCCTTCCCTTATCAAAACTCCCGAGAGCGTCCTTGCGGGGCGAAAGCCTGCCGTTCAGTTTGCCTGCGTGCCAGCGGAGCGGAGGAGCGCCACGATGCGTCAGGAAAAGTTCACCTTCACCAACGATGCGGGCATCAGCCTCGCCGCCCGCCTCGACATGCCTCAGGGCCCGGCGCGCGCGCACGCCCTCTTCGCCCATTGCTTCACCTGCGGGAAGGACATCGCCGCCGCCCGCCGCATCGCCCAGCGGCTGACGGAGCGGGGCATCGCGGTGATGCGGTTCGACTTCACGGGCCTCGGCAGCTCGGAAGGCGAGTTCGGCAATACGGGCTTCAGCGCCAATGTGGCCGACCTTGTCTCCGCCGCCCGCCATATGGCCGAACGCGATATGGGGCCGGAGATCCTGATCGGCCATTCGCTCGGCGGCGCGGCGGTGCTTGCGGCGGCGCCCCTGCTCGAGACCGTGAAGGCCGTCGCCACCATCGGCGCCCCGTCGGAGCCCGCCCATGTGCTGCACAACTTCGGCGCGGACCTCGAGCGCATCCGCGCCGAGGGCGCGGCGGAGGTTACCCTGGGCGGGCGCAAGTTTACGGTGGCCGAGGACTTCGTGGCGGATGTGGAGAAGGCCCGGCTCGACGGCACGCTCGGCAAGCTTGGTGCCGCCCTCATGGTCCTGCACGCCCCGCTCGACGCCCAGGTCGGCATCGAGAACGCGGCGGACATCTTCACGCGCGCGAAGCACCCCAAGAGCTTCGTGAGCCTAGACGATGCGGACCACCTCCTCACCCGCTCGCAGGACAGCGAATACGCGGCGGATGTGATCGCCGCCTGGGCCTCGCGCTTCGCGGGACGTTTCCCGGAGAAGACCGAGGCGGAGGGGCCGTCGGACCCATCGGTGCCGGAGGGCGTTACCCGCTCCACCGAAGCCTCGCGCGAGGGCTTCCTGCAGAACGTCTCGCTGGGCGGGCATCGCATGCTGGCGGACGAGCCGAAGCGGCTCGGCGGCTCGGGTGCGGGACCCACGCCCTACCAGTTCCTCTCGGCCTCGCTCGCCACCTGCACGTCCATGACAGTGCGGATGTATGCACGGCGCAAGGGCATTCCCCTCAACCACATCTCGGTGGATGTGACGCATGACAAGGAGCACGCGACCGATTGCGAAGGCTGCGAGGAGGCGCCGAAGAAGATCGACGTCTTCCGCCGCACCATCTCGATCATCGGCGAGTTGGGCCCGGAGGAACGCGCGCGCCTCCTCGAGATCGCCGACCGTTGCCCGGTCCATCGCACTCTCGAGGCCGGCGCCAAGGTGCTGACCGAAGAGGGCACATGACCGGCCCGCTCGCGCCGGAGATCTACGACCGCACCCGCGCTGTGGGCAGTTGGTGGGAGGCTTCGCTGCCCCCCGCCCCGCCGCGCCCCTCGCTGGCGGGGGAGGTCACCACGGATGTGGCGATAATCGGCGGGGGCTTCGCCGGGCTGAACGCGGCGCGGGCGCTCGCGATGCGCGGCATCGAGGCGGTGGTGCTGGAGGCAGGCGCCGTGGGCTGGGGCGCTTCCGGGCGCAACGGCGGCATCTGCGGGCCGGGAGGCGACAAGCTCTCCGCCCAGGCGCTTCGGCGCCGTTACGGCGAGGCGGAGGTCGCGCGCTACCACGCCGCACAGGCCGAGGCAGTGGCATGGGTCCGCGCCTTCGCCGAGGCGGAGGGACTGGGAGACGTCCTGCAGGGCGACGGCGAGATCGTGCTGGCCCACAGCCCGCGCGCGGCGCGGGACCTGGCAGCGCTCAGCACCTCGGACCCCGAGCATCACGTGCCCCTGCCGCCGAGCGGGCTGGACGATATCGCCCGCCATGGCGGGGTGATGATGAAGCCTGCCTTCGGCATCCATCCGCTGGCCTATGTGCGCGCGCTCGGCGAGGCGGCGGAGCGAGCGGGCGCACGGGTCCTCGAACGCTCAGAGGTGATCCGCTGGGGGCGGGACGGCGCCCGCCACAGGCTCGAGACGGCGACAGGCGCGCTCACGGCGGATCGGCTGCTGATCGCGACCAACGGGTTCACGCCGGGCGGGCTCTCGCCGGCGCTCTCCGGCCTCGCCGTGCCGGTGATCTCGAACATTGCGGTGACCCGGCCGCTAACCGCGGAGGAGCGGGCGCGCCACCCCTGGCTCGGCGAGCATCCGGCCGCCGATACGCGCCACATGCTGAGCTATTTCCGGGTGCTGCCGGACGGGCGCTTCCTGCTGGGCGCCCGGGGCGACACCCGGGGCTCGGATGCGGGCACGCCGGCCATGCGCGCCCATGTGGCCGCGCGCATCGCCGCGGAGTTGCCGGGCTTTGCCGGGGCCGAGATCACGCATTTCTGGCGCGGGCCCATCGCGGCGACCACGCGGCTGACGCCTGCGGTGGGCTGGCTCGACCGGGAGCGGCGCGTGGCCCTCGCCCTCGGCTGGCACGGCTCGGGCATCGCGCTGGCGAGCCTTGGCGGGCGGCTGGCGGCGGAGGTGCTGGCCTCAGGGTCCGAAGAAGGCGTGCCGCTGGCCATGCGCGGCCGGCCGCGGAGGCTGCCCCTGCCGGGGCTCGTCCCGCTCTATGTGGGTGCAGCCATGGGGCTCTACCGCGCGATGGATGCGCTCTCCTTCCTCCCGTCGCGAAAGGGCTGAGGCGCGGGGAGAGCGGACTGACGAGTGCCCGGCCTCCTAGCCCTGCCAGCCCTTCGGCTGACAGGTCTCCGCGGCCGCCCACCCGCCAGCCGGCTTCCGGAGGCGCTTCAGCGGGGCCGGGAAGGGGCGGATATCGGTTTCCCTCGGCCTCAAACCGCAATATATTGGCCTGACAAGAACAGACGAGCAGGACACAGATGTCGGATCTCTTCGGGAGCGAGCGGGCCGTGGAGGCTTACGACGCCTCCGCCATCGAGGTGCTGGAGGGGCTGGAGCCCGTCCGCAAGCGCCCGGGCATGTATATCGGCGGCACGGACGAACGGGCGCTTCATCATCTGGTGGCGGAGGTGCTCGACAACTCGATGGACGAGGCGGTGGCGGGCCATGCGAGCCGGATCGAGGTCGCGCTCGAAGCCGATGGCAGCGTCACGATCTCCGATAACGGCCGCGGCATCCCCGTCGACCCGCACCCGCGCTTCCCGGGCAAATCGGCGCTGGAGGTGATCCTGACCACGCTCCATGCGGGCGGCAAGTTTTCCGACAAGGCGTATCAGACTTCAGGCGGCCTCCATGGCGTGGGCATCTCGGTGGTGAACGCCCTTTCGGAATGGTGCCGCGTGGAGGTGGCGCGGACAAAGCGGCTCTACGCCCAGGGCTTTGCGCGCGGCAAGGCGGAGGGGCCGCTCGCCGAGATCGGGGCCGCGCCTAACCGCCGTGGCACCACCGTCAGCTTCAAGCCGGATGCCGAGATCTTCGGTGCCCTCGCCTTTCGCCCGGCGCGCCTGCACAAGATGGCGCGCTCGAAGGCCTATCTCTTCCGCGGCGTCGAGATCCGCTGGCGGTGTGCGCCGGAGCTGATCCGCGACGAGACGCCGGCGGAGGACAGCTTCCACTTCCCCGGCGGGCTGGAGGACTACCTCACCGCCACGCTCGGCACGGACGCCTTCTTCGGCGAGCGGCCCTTCGCGGGGCGCGTGGAGTTTGCCGAGAAATACGGCGCGGGCACGCCGGGTTCGGTGGAGTGGGCCGTGGTGTGGACGCCCGCGCGCGACCCTTCCTGCGCCTCCTACTGCAACACCATCCCCACGCCTGAGGGCGGGACCCATGAGCAGGGTTTCTGGGCCGCGCTTCTGAAGGCGCTGCGGGCCTATGGCGAGCTCACCGGGGTGAAAAAGGCGAAGGACATCGCGCGCGAGGACCTCTCGGGTGCCGCCGCCGCGATGATCTCGGTGTTCCTGCGCGAGCCCGAATTCGTCGGCCAGACCAAGGATCGCCTCGCCACAGCCGACGCGGTGCGCCTGGTGGAAGGCGCTGTGAGGGACCGGTTCGACACCTGGCTCGCGGCCGACCCGCGCACGGCCGGCGCAATCCTCGATCATCTCGTCTCCCGTGCCGAGGAGCGCGCGAAGCGGCGGGCGGAGAAGGAGACGCAGCGCAAATCCGCCACCCGCAAGCTCCGCCTGCCCGGCAAGCTTTCGGACTGCTCCAACGCCACGCGGGCGGGCAGCGAGATCTTCCTCGTGGAGGGCGACAGCGCGGGCGGCAGCGCCAAACAGGCGCGGGACCGGAAATTCCAGGCAGTGCTGCCTCTTCGCGGCAAGATCCTGAACGTGCTCGGCGCGGCCGGCGCAAAACTTGCCCAGAACCAGGAGCTTTCGGACCTCACCCAGGCGCTCGGCATCGGCATTGGCAGCCGCTTCCGGGCGGAGGATCTGCGCTACGACAAGGTCATCATCATGACCGATGCGGATGTGGACGGCGCGCATATCGCGGCCCTCCTCATGACCTTCTTCTTCACCCAGACCCGCGGGCTGGTGGAAGGCGGTCATCTCTACCTCGCCAACCCGCCGCTCTACCGCCTCAGCCAGGGCGGCAAGGTGGCCTATGCCAAGGACGATGCTGAGCGGGCGGCGCTTGAGGCCAAGGGCCTAGGGGGCAAGGGCAAGATCGAGGTGAGCCGTTTCAAGGGCCTCGGCGAGATGATGCCCGCCCAGCTCAAGGAAACCACCATGCACCCCGAGAAACGCCGCCTCACCCGCGTGAGCCTCGACGATCTTGAGGAGACCTGCGGCCTTGTCGACCGCCTGATGGGAAAGAAGGCCGAGGCTCGCTTCCAGTTCATCCAGGCCAACGCCAAGTTCGCCGAAACCCTCGACGTCTGACCGGCACGCGTCGAACCGTACGAAGGCCGCCTATCCCGGGCACGCAGTGCGCTCCGGGAGAAGCGCGCCTTTCGATCAGGGGTGTTTGCCGGAGGCGAGCGCGTCCGCGAAGCCATGGTTGGTGTCGCGATGATGCGCTTCATCCTCCCGCACCGCGACGACGACCTCCCGCAACCGGGCGTCGGGGGGCAGCTTCCAGTACTCGATCGCGATCTGCGGCGCCGGCACGTTCTCCTGCCGCCCCGCATCGATCTCCGCGAGATACTGGGTGTAGCTCACCACCGCTTCCTCCTCGAGATAGCCGACCACGCGGTGCGCGGTCCGCGGGGCGAAGAGATAGAGGAAGAAGTAGACGTTGAAGAAGATCGCTTGCGCGCCCATCACCAGGGCCCGCTCGAAAAGCGAGGGCTCGGCGATCCTGATGAAGGTCATCAGATGCATCCGCTCGTTCTCGGCTTCGTCGAGAAGCTCCCGGATCCAACCCTGATCCTCGCGGATATGGCGCAGCGCCTTCAGGTGCTGGAGAAGCCCGCCCACCATGCCAGGCACGGCCGCCACCGTCTCAAGGACGACTGCGCGGTGACCATAGCGCTTCGCGAAAAAGGCATCGGCGAAGACGCGCATGCTCTTCACGAGCCGGAGGGCGATCCTGTCATGGATGTCCACAGGCTCATGATGCGTCGCTGCGCATTCGGTCGCTGCCAGCGCGGCAGCGTCAGGGCTCGTTCGGTCTAGCATCCCAATCTCCTCATCTCGCTGACGGAGATGGGGTCGCTGCCGCGGGCGGCCACCCTGCTGCGACACTGTTTGCCTTGCGGCGGGGGCACGTGAAGGCTCGCCGCGCGCCGAAAAAGGCCGGGAGCTTTCGAGGAAGGCGGTTTGCCCCCTGCGGCTAGCCGGCGGCAAGCGCCTCGCGCAGCGCCTCAAGCTCCAGCCATTCCTCCTCGGCGGCATCGAGGCGGATGCGGCGTTCTTCGAGCATCACGGTGGCGCGCTGGAACTTCACGGGCTCGCGGGTGAAGAGGTCGGGGTCAGCGAGCAGCTCCTCGAGCTTCCCGATCTCCGCGCCGAGGCGGTCGATCTCGGCGGGCAGCTCCTTCAGCCGGTGCTCCTGCTTGAAGCTCAGCTTCTGGCGCTGGGCCTTGGCGGGTGCGGCGATGGCGGACGCCTCGGCCTTCATTGCTTTCTTCTCGGGCTTGCCGGGCTTCGTGACGGTCTCGAGATCGGCGAAGGTGCGCCCCGCCTGTGCCCGGTAGTCCGACCAGCCGCCGGCATAGACCACGGCACGCCCGTCGCCCTCCATGGCGATGGTGGTGGTGGCAACCCGGTCGATGAAGTCCCGGTCATGGCTCACGAGGATCGTGGTGCCGTCGAAATCCGCGATCAGCTCCTGCAACAGGTCCAGCGTCTCGATGTCGAGGTCGTTCGTCGGCTCGTCCAGCACCAGCAGGTTCGAGGGACGCATCATGATGACGCTCAGCAGCAACCGCGCCTTTTCCCCGCCCGAGAGCGCACCCACAGGCCCGCGCGCCTGGCGCTCATCGAACAGGAACTCCTTGAGATAGGCGACCGGGTGCTTGCCCACACCCCGCACGCTGATCCGGTCGTCCGAGCCGCCGGCGGCATCCGCGCCCGTCACCGTGGCCCACAAGCTCTTCTCGGGGTCCAGCTGCGCGCGCTGCTGGTCGAAAACCGCCATCTCCACGCCGGTGCCGAGCTTCACGCTGCCCTCGTCCGGCGCCATCAGGCCGACGAGCAGCTTTACCAGCGTGGTCTTGCCCGCGCCGTTGGGGCCTACGATGGCGACGCATTCGCCGCGCGCCACGCGCAGGTCGAAAGGCTTCAGCACGACGCGATCGCCAAAGCGCTTAGAGATGCCGCGGGCCTCGATCACGCGCTTGCCGGTCTGCCCCTCGGTCTCCAGCGCCATGGCGGCGGGGCCGCGGCGGGAAACCTGCGCGGAGCGTTCCTGGCGAAGCGCCGCCAGCCGCCGAAGCCGGCCCTGGTTGCGCGTGCGCCTGGCGGAGATGCCCTCCACCGCCCAGCGCGCCTCCTCCTTGATCAGCCGGTCGAGCTTGTGGCGCGCGGCGTCCTCCTCCTCCCACACCTTCTCGCGCCAGGCCTCGAAGCGCCCGAACCCTTCGGGGGAGCGCCGCACCTCGCCCCGGTCGATCCAGAGCGTGCCGCGGGTGAGCTTCTCGAGGAACGCCCGGTCGTGGCTGATCAGCGCGAAAGCCGCGCGGGTGCTGCCCAGCCAGCCCTCCAGCCACTCGATCGCCTGGATGTCGAGATGGTTCGTCGGCTCGTCGAGCAGCATGAGGTCGGGCTCGCCCGCGATCAGCCGCGCCAGCGCCGCCCGGCGCCGCTCCCCGCCGGAGGCTGCCTCGGGCGCCTGTCCGGCCGCCACCTTCAGCCCGTCCATCGCCGCTTCGGCCCGCCAGCGCTCCGCCGGCTCCAGCTCCGCCGCGGCATAGTCCCCAAGCGTCGCGAAGCCCGAAAGATCCGGGTCCTGCGGCAGGTAACTCACGGCCGTGCCAGGGCGCACGAAGCGCTCCCCGCCATCGGGCTCCACCTGCCCCGCCATCACCTTCATCAGCGTCGACTTGCCGGAGCCGTTGCGCCCGACCACGGCCAGACGCTCGCCTGACGAGAGCGCGAGTTCCACGCCGTCGAAGAGCGGGCGGCCGCCGAAGCCGAGGGTGATGCCGGAAAGCGTGAGGAGCGGTGGTTCTGCCATGGCGGGGAGGTCGCCCGCCGCCCCGCCCCTGTCAAGCGCCCCGCCACCATGCTGCGCACCGCGGCGACCTGTCGCGCCATCGGTCCAAAGCCCCGCACGGTTGCGCCGCTCGCCACCGCTACGTGGCCCTCTGCCGGCCAGAACGCCGGCCGATATGGGAGCAAAGCCATGTTCTTGTTGAACAGTGCGGTAGCCACTGCCGCCACCACCGCCGGCCTCGCGGCCGGCATCGGCGCGGGTCTCGCCGCCGCCATCGCCTTCCACGGCGCGGCCGCGATGCAGGAGAGGATGAAGAAATGATCCTCCGCCTCGGCTTCAACGCCGCCAGCCACGCCGCGGCGGGCGCCGCCCTCGGCTTTCTCGGCGTCCTCGCGGCCTGCACCGTCGCGCAGCTCGCCGCCAAGGGCGCGCGGGACATGCAGGCGATGCGTGGCCCCAAGCGCTGCCCCGTGACCGGCGAGCCCATGGGCAGCGACCCGACACCGCCCGCCGGCGCCCCCTGAACCCGCGTCCGGAATGCGCGTCCTGAACGCGTCTTCTGAGCGCTCCCTCCGAACAATGCCGCTCTCTTGCGCGGCGCGCCCGCCTGGCTAGGCTGGCGCGCCGGAACAGCCGCGGGGCAGCAACATGAGCGTCACCCTCAACCCGAACCTCGTCCACGCGCTCGCGCCCCCGGTGATGGAGGCGCGCCGCTGGGTGGAGGGCGTGACGTTCCCGCCAGAGCGCCCGCTCCTCAACCTCAGCCAGGCCGCGCCCTCCCTGCCCCCGCCCGAGGAGCTGCGCCGCGCCCTCGCCGAGGCGATCATCGAGCTGCCGGAGGCGCATTTCTACGGCCCCGTCCTCGGCGATACGGATCTCCGCGAGGCCATCGCCACCCGCTGGTCCGCGCTCTATGGCGGCCATGTCGAACCCTTCGACGTTGCCGTCACCTCCGGCTGCAACCAGGCCTTCTGCGCCGCCGTCACCACCCTCTGCGCACCGGGGGACGGGCTGCTCATGGCCGTCCCGTGGTACTTCAACCACAAGATGTGGCTCGACATGGCGGGGGTGGAGACCCAGGTCTTCGGCTGCGACGATGCCATGCTGCCCAGCCTCGAGGCAGCGCGCGCCGCGATCCGCCCCAACACCCGCGCGCTCCTGCTCATCTCGCCGAACAACCCCACCGGCGTCGAATACCCGCCCGCCCTCATCCGCGCCTTCTTCGAGCTGGCGCGGGAGAAGGGCATCACGCTCATCCTCGACGAGACGTATCGGGACTTCCTGAGCCGGGACGGCGCGCCGCATGATCTCTTCGCCGATCCGGACTGGCGGGCCCACTTCATCCATCTCTACAGCTTCTCGAAGGTCTACCGGCTCACCGGCCACCGCGTTGGCGCCATGGTCGCGGGCGCCTCCCGCCTCTCGGAAGCCGAGAAGTTCCTCGACACCGTCACCATCTGCCCCTCCCGCGTCGGCCAGTTCGGCGCGCTCTACGGGCTCATGCATCTCGGCCCCTGGGTCGCGAAGGAACGGGCGGAGATCATCGCCCGCCGACGGGTGCTGGAGGACGAATTCGCAAGCCACCTTCCGAACTGGCGCGTCCGCTCCGCCGGCGCCTACTTCGCCTGGGTGGAGCCGCCCTTCGATATCCCCTCGAACGAGCTTGCCCGCCGTCTCGTCGCCGAGCAGTCCATGCTCATCCTGCCCGGCACCATGTTCGCCCCCCCGGCGCGTGAGGGGGACTGGGGGGCCGAACGGGCGCTGCGCATCGCCTTCGCCAATGCCGACACGGCCGGCCTCGTGGAAATGGTCCGCCGCCTCGCCGCCTTCACGGCATAGTCACCCGGCCGGCCCCCTGCGCGGGCTAGCTTGTGCCACCTACGGCTCCTCGCTAAGGGGGTCTGAAATCGCAATCTGAGGCCTGCAGATGCTCGAGTTCATTCGCCGCGGCGTGAAATCCATCTTCGCCAAGATCCTGCTGGGCGTCCTCGTGCTCAGCTTTGCGGTCTGGGGCATTGGGGACATCTTCACCTTCTCGGGCGCCACCGCCGTGGGCACGGTGGGCGACCAGGAGGTGAGCGCGGACGCCTATGCCGACGCGCTCGGCCGCAACCAGGCGCGCATCAGCCAGGAAGCCGGTCGCCTCGTCACGCTCGCCGATATGCGCGACCAGGGCTTCGGCCTGCGCATCCTCCAATCCCTCCTCCGCGACGCGACGATCTCGGCGGAGGCGGCCAGCCTCGGCATCCGCGTGCCGGACGATGCGGTGGGACAATCGATCCGCGACGAGCCGGCCTTCCAGGGTCCGGACGGGGAGTTCTCCCCCACCGCCTACCGCGCCTTCCTCGGCCAGCAGAACTTCTCCGTGCCGGAGTTCGAGCAGCTCCGCCGCACGGTGATGGAGCAGCAGCTGATCCTAGGCGCCGTGGCCGGCACCGCCCTGCCCGCGCCAGGCGTCGCCGCCCGCATCGCGAACCATGAGGGCGAGCAGCGCATCCTCTCAACCCTCCGCCTCAGCTACGACATGGCCGCGGCACCGGGGGAGCCGGACGACGCGACCCTCGCCGCCTTCCTCCAGGCCAACGAGGACCAGTTCCGCGAGCCCGAGCGCAAATTCGGCCGCTACCTCTTCGCCGACCTCTCCGCCATTGCCGAGGCCGAAGCGCCCTCGGAGGAGGCAGTGCGCGAGCAATACGAAGCCGAGAGCGACCGTTTCGTCAGCCCCGCGGAAGCGGTGCTCGAGCAGATCAACTTCCCCTCGCTCGAAGAAGCACAGGCCGCAGCCGCCGGCGTCGCCACGGCGGCGGACTTCGCCGCCCTCGCATCGGAACGCGGGCTCGGCATCGACGATATCGCCCTCGGCACCGTGGGCCCGGGCGACCTGCCCCCCGCCGTGTCCGACGTGGTGTTCGAGCGCGAGGAGGCCGGCGTGGTGGGCCCGATCGAGACCCCCCTCGGCGCCGCCCTCGTCAACGTCATCGCCATCGCCCCCGAGCGCGCCACGCCCTTCGAAGAGGTGCGCGAACAGCTCGCCGAGCGCATCGGTCTCGAGGCCGCCTATGCCCGCGCGCCCGAGCTCGCGGGCCTCATCGACGAGCAGCGCGCCGAGGGCCGCACCTTCCAGGAGATCGCGGCCACGCTTGAGGGCGTCGAGGCGGGCGAGATCGCCGGATGGGCCGCCAACGGCTCGATGGCCGAGGGCGAGATGCCGCTCGTCTTCGCCGCCCAACCCGTCCGCACCGAGCTGCTCACAGCGCTCGACCTCGAGGAGCGCAACCTCGTGGAGCTGCCCGACGGGTCCTACTTCCTCGCCTATATCGACCGGATCGAGCCTGCCTTCCTGCCGGAGCTCGACGACATCCGGAACCGCGTGGCTGAGGCCTGGATCACCGAGCAGCGGCTCACCGATCTCGAAGCCCAGGGTGAGCGCATCGTCACCGCCCTCGGTCGCGGCACCGGCGCCACGCTCGGCTCCATGGGTGCCGGCATGGGGCGCGTGGCCGAGGAGATCGGGCCCCTCCCCCGTAGCGGCCGGATCGACGGGCTGGTGCCACAGGCGATAAGCGAGGCCTTCGCGCTCGAGGGAGGCGGCGCCTTCGTCACCCGCGGGAGTGACGGGGAAAGCGTCTACGTCGTCTCCCTCGTCAGCATCGAGCGCCCGGCCCCCGAGGCCCTCGCCGCTGCGAGCCAGGAGCTGGAGAACGCCTTCCGCACCTCGCTCGGCCGGGACATCGCGGAATACTTCGCCCGCGCCGCCCAGGACGCCCACGGCGCGGTCATCGACGAGGCGGCCGTCTCCCAAACCTTCGACCAGATGGGCGCCGCCCAGCACGGCGGCTGAGGCGGCCGGACGACGCATGCAGCCTGTCATCCATCCGAGCGCCGATCGCTTCGCCGCAGCCCATGCGGCGGGGCAGAACCAGGTGGTCTGGACCGAGCTTGTGGCGGACCAGGACACCGCCGTCTCGCTCATGCTCAAGCTCACCGCCGCCGCCCCCCTCTCCTTCATGCTCGAGAGCGTGACGGGCGGGGAGATCCGCGGCCGCTATTCCGTCATCGGCCACGCGCCGGACCTGATCTGGCGCTGCCGGGGCGATGATGCCGAGATCAACCGCTCTCCCGCCACGTCCGATACCTTCACGCCCGAGGACGGCGGCGCCCTCGCCTCCCTCCGCCGCCTGATCGCGGAGAGCCGGATCGAGCTGCCACAGGGCCTGCCCCCCATGGCCGCCGGCCTCTTCGGCTATCTCGGCTACGACATGATCCGCCTTGTCGAGCGCCTGCCCGAACCGAACCCGGATCCCCTCGGCCTGCCGGACGCGATGTGGCTCCGCCCCTCGCTCGTCGCCATCGTCGACAACGTGAAGGACCAGGTGACGCTCGTCGCCCCCGTCTGGGCCGCCGATGGTGGCTCGGCCGAGGAGGCCTATGCCGCCGCCTGCGCGCGGATAGAGGACGCCATCGCAGCGCTCGACCGGGAGGCCCTGCCCGCCCCCGTCACCCCCCTCGGCGCAGCCCACCCGCGGGACCCGGTGGAGGCGCTCGGCACCGCCCCCGTCTCCAACACGCCCCATGGCCGCTATCTCGAGATGGTGGAGCGGGCCAAGGAGTACATCCGCGCGGGCGACATCTTCCAGGTGGTGCCGTCCCAGCGCTGGACCCTGCCCCTGGGCGCCGAGCCCTTCGCGCTCTACCGCGCGCTCCGGCGCACGAACCCGTCGCCCTACATGTTCTATTTCAATCTCGGCGGCTTCCACATCGTCGGCGCCAGCCCCGAGATCCTCGTGCGCGTGCGCGACGGCAAGATCACCATCCGCCCCATTGCTGGCACCCGCCCCCGCGGCGCTACCCCGGCGGAGGACGACCGGCTGGAACAGGAGCTGCTGGCCGACCCCAAGGAGCGGGCCGAGCATCTCATGCTCCTCGATCTCGGGCGCAACGATGTCGGCCGCGTGGCGAAGATCGGCACGGTCGACCCGAACGAGCAGTTCACCGTCGAGCGCTACAGCCACGTCATGCACATCGTCTCGAATGTCGACGGCGTGCTGGCGGAGGAGCACGACGCCCTCTCCGCCCTCCTCGCCGGCCTGCCCGCCGGCACGGTGAGCGGCGCGCCCAAGATCCGCGCCATGGAGATCATCGACGAGCTCGAGTCCGAAAAGCGTGGCGTCTATGCGGGCGGCGTGGGCTATTTCGGCGCGGGCGGGGAGATGGACACCTGCATCGCGCTCCGCACAGGCGTGGTGCAGGGCGAGAACCTCTACGTGCAGGCCGGCGGCGGCGTGGTGTGGGACAGCGACCCGGAAGCGGAGTTCCAGGAGACGGTCTCGAAGAGCCGCGCGCTCCTGCACGCCGCCGCCGTCGCGCGCTCCTTCGCCCGCGGCAGCAACTAGCCTACCCGGTCAACCGGCGCCCCGGCGGCGCACGACGGCCGACAGCGGGGCCATGGTCACGCCCCCCGCACCCTCGAGCGCGAAGGTGAGCACGGCGCGCAGCGTCGCCGTCGTTGCCGGCGCGACCACCACCGCCGTGCCCTGCCGCTTCGCCACCAGCGCCGCGATGTTCAGCGTCTGCAAGAGCTGGCCTTCGGTCACCGAGGACGTCGCCCCGCGATCGGGCGAGATGGCCGGCACGCCCGCCGAGCGTGCGGCCCTCAGCGCGGCACCGCCACCGATGCTCCGGCTGTCGAAATACGCAAAGCCATTCTCCGCCAGCACCGCCAGCATGTCTTCCCGCGGGCGCCCGCCGCTGCCAGCACCCTCCATGAACGCCGCGGCGACGCCGAGGGGCATGCCCGCCAACGCATCCTCCACCGCGGCCGCCTCGCTGTTTGCGGGCAGCTCCGCGATCAGCTCATGGCCGGCGGCGCGCAGCCGCTCACCCACCGCGCGCGCATCGCGCGACGCCACCGGCAGGCCCACGGTCACCGGAAAGCCGAGGCCCTCCAGCGCATCGACCGGCAGCGTCGCGTCGTCCAGCGGGCTGAGCAGCACGAGCGAGATCGCCTGCGCCCCGTTCGCAAGCGAGAAGTCCCGCGCATTGACCTCGAGCGCAGGGCCCGCCAGCGCGAGACGCGTGCCATCCCCCGCCGCGGCCGCAGCGGTCTCCGCCGCAGCAGGCTCCGGCGCGGATGCAGGGCTCGCATCGGTCACCGACGCGGCTGCCTCCGGCGCCAGCGCCGCCTGCCGCTCAGCGTTCGGGTCGGGCTTTGGCGTCGGCAGGGGCACGATGCCCGTCGCCGCGTCCTCGACCTCCACGCCGGGCTCGATGACACCGCCAAGGGGAACCGTCTCCTCCGGTTCGGGCTCAGGCTCGGGCTCGGGCGCCGCCGCCGGCACGGGCGGCACCGGGACTGCAGGCGTCTCCTCCACCGCGCCGGGATCGAGCGCCGCCACCGCCGTCCCGCCCCCGGGCGCTACGGCTGGCACGGACGGCACGGGCTGCGTTGGCGGGACCGCCGGGGCATTCCCGCCTCCGGCACCCCCGGCACCCCCGGCACTCCCGGCAGCACCTCCGTCCAGCGCCACCGGCTCGGCGGGCGCCACACCCAGCGCTTCGAGCGCCCGCAGCGCCTCTTCCTGCGACATCTCGCCGATGTCCTGAGGGTCTGCCGGCAGGCTCGCCAGCACTTCCTCATCCGTGAGCGCACCCGGATCGCCGCCGGCCAGAGCGCTGCCGGCCCCGGCTTCGGGCGCCTCGGTCTCCGCTGCCCGGGCCGCCTCCAGCGCCGCCAGGGCCGCCCGCGCCTCCTCCTCGGTCATCGTCACGGTGTCGGTGGCGATACTGTCGAGCCCGCCGATCCCCGTGCCGGTCTCGACACGGCCGGCAAGCGCGCTGGGATCGGGGCGCGCCTGCGCCTCGTCGAGCAGGAGCGAGCGCTGCTGGCCGACACCGGCCGGCGCCGTGCTGCCGCCCACGCCGGCAGGCGTGCCAATGGTGGGCGGCGCCAGCGCAAGGGTTCCGGGAGAGGGACCAGCGGGCGCCGAGCCAAGGCCGCCGGGCACGGAAGGCGCGCTCAGCACGCCCGAGGCACTCGGCGCCTGCGGCACGACGCCGGCGAGCCCGGCGCCGCTGTCGCCGCTGGCCATCGCGCTGCTGTCGAGCCCCGCGAGGGAGGTATCCGTGCCCCCGCCCGGCCGGCTCGGCGCCACCGCCGGCGCATTGCCGCCCCCCGGCACTGCCACGCTCGGCGCGCGGCTGGGCGCGGTCACCGGCGCACCCGGCAGCGCCTCCTCCGCGAAATTCCCTTCGGTTGTCGGCCCGCTCCGCCCGCGCTCCTCGCGCAGCGCCGCGGTCTCCGGCCCTTCCGTGTCCAGCCCCTCGGGCAGGGCCGCACCGCCGGCCTCAGCCGTCTCCTCCTCCGTCGCCTCAGGCACGGTCTCGACAGGCGGCAGGATGTAGATCACGCCCAGCACGGCCAGAGCCGTCAGCAGCGAGCCGCTCAGCAGCCCCTTCAGGAACCCGCCCGACCAGCTTCCCCCCGCCTGCTGGCTGCGGTTTCGTGTCTTCCAGCTCATGGCCTCGCCCACTCCCCCGACACTTCGCGCCAGCCCCCGCTGCACGCATAATCAACCTGACCCGCCCCCGCGCATGGCACAAGGGTATCCGGCGGTCCACGCCATACTCCCGACGCTTGACGCGGCCGCCTGCGGCACGCCATCACCGGTCGTCCCATGGGCAGCGCACGTCGTGCAGGCCGCCCCGGGCACCGAAAGCGCGCCGCGCGGCGCATAACCGGAAGCGCCGAAGCGAGCCGCCAAATGATTCTGCTCATCGACAACTACGACAGCTTCACCTTCAATCTCGTTCATTATCTTGGCGTTTTGGGGGCGGAGGTTCGTGTCGAGCGGAACGACGCGATGAGCGCCGATGAAGCCCTCGCGCTGAAGCCCCGTGCCATCGTGCTCTCGCCGGGCCCGTGCGACCCCGATCAGGCCGGTATCTGCCTCGATCTCATCGCCAAAGCCCCGGCCGACCTCCCGATCCTCGGCGTCTGCCTCGGCCACCAGGCCATCGGGCAGACCTTCGGCGCAACCGTCACGCGGTGTCACGAGGTGCTCCATGGCAAGCTCTCGACAGTGACGCACTGCGGCACGGGTCTCTTCGA
The DNA here is from genome assembly GCA_038528605.1 of Pseudomonadota bacterium. Lineage (GTDB taxonomy): Bacteria > Pseudomonadota > Alphaproteobacteria > Rhodobacterales > Rhodobacteraceae > Thermohalobaculum. The sequence goes on along the minus strand of JBCBEP010000014.1, from coordinate 2,201 downwards.
GGGCCTGCCCCAAGGCTTCCTCGCCACGCGCTATCACTCGCTCACCATCGCGCCCGAGACGGTGACCGAAAGCCTCGAGGTCACCGCCCGCTCGCAGTCCGGCGTGATCATGGGGCTCTCGCACCGCAGCCGGCCCATCCACGGCGTCCAATTTCACCCTGAATCGATCGCGAGCGAGCACGGCCATGCGATGCTCGCCAACTTCCTGAGGCTCGCCGGCATCGAGGTCGCCGAAACCGGGGCCGGCACATGAACGCCACGGCCGGAGACCTCAAGCCGCTGATCGGCCGCGCCGCTGCCGGCCCGCTCAGCCGCGGCGAGGCCGAGCAGGCCTTCGACGTGATCATGGCCGGAGAGGCGACGCCTGCCCAGGTCGCCGGCTTCCTCATGGCGCTCGCCATGCGCGGCGAAAGCGTGGACGAAATCGCGGGGGCGGCCAGCGTCATGCGCGCCCGCGCCACCCGCGTCGCCGCACCCGAGGGCGCGATGGACATCGTCGGCACCGGCGGGGACGGGAAGGGGACGCTCAACATCTCCACCGCCGCCGCCATCGTCGTCGCCGGCGCGGGCGTGCCGGTGGCCAAGCATGGCAACAAGGCGCTCTCCTCGCGCGCAGGCGCGGCCGACGCCCTCAGCCAGCTCGGCGTCGAGGTGATGGTGCCCGCCCCCGTGGCCGAACGCGCGCTGGCCGCCTGCGGGCTCTGCTTCATGATGGCGCCGATGCACCACTCGGCCATGCGCCACGTTCAGCCCGTGCGCATGGAGCTCGGGGTCCGCACGGTCTTCAACATCCTCGGGCCCCTCACGAACCCGGCGGGTGCCAAGCGCCAGCTTACAGGCGCCTTCGCCCCCTACCTCCTCCGTCCCATGGCCGAGACGCTTCAGACCCTCGGCTCCGAGGCCGCCTGGCTCGTCCACGGGCAGGACGGGACGGATGAGATCTCGATCGCCGGTCCCACCAAGGTCGTGGCCCTCGAGAACGGCGCCATCCGCGAGTTCGAGATGAGCCCGGAGGATGCGGGCCTGCCCACACACCCCTTCGAAGCGATCCTCGGCGGCACGCCGGCGGAGAACGGCGAGGCACTCCGCCGCCTGCTCGACGGCGAGACCGGCGCCTATCGCGACGCGGTGCTCCTCAACGCCGCCGCCGCCCTCGTGGTCGCGGGCCGAACCGGAGACCTGAAAGACGGCGCCCGCATCGCGGCAGAGAGCATCGATACCGGCGCCGCCCGGGAAAAGATCGCCGAGCTTGCCGCCATCACCTCGGCCGCCGCCGCGGGCTGAGGCGCCCTCCCGGTTCCGTCCCCACGCAAAACGGTCTAGGACGCCCCCATGAGCACCATTCTCGACCGCATCAAGGCCTACAAGCTCGACGAGATCGCAGCCGCCAAGGCCGCGCGCCCGCTCGCCGATATCGAGGCCGACGCCCGCGCCGCACCGCCGGTTCGCCCTTTCCGCGCGGCCCTCACCACGGCTGCCGACGCGGGCTACGGCCTCGTTGCCGAGATCAAGCGCGCCTCTCCCTCCAAGGGCCTTATCCGCGCCGATTTCGAGCCCGGCGCCCTCGCCCAGGCCTATGCCGAAGGCGGCGCCGCCTGCCTCAGCGTGCTGACCGACGCGCCGAGCTTCCAGGGCGATCCCGCCTACCTCGCCGAAGCGCGCAATGCCTGCCCGCTCCCCGCCCTGCGCAAGGACTTTCTCTACGACACCTACCAGGTGGCAGAGGCTCGCGCCTGGGGGGCGGACTGTATCCTGATCATCATGGCCAGCGTGGAGGACGCGCTCGCCGCCGACCTGTATGCCGCCGCCAAGCACTGGGGCATGGACACGCTGGTGGAGGTGCATGACGAAGCGGAGCTCGACCGCGCGCTCCTGCTCGATGCCCCCCTCATCGGCATCAACAACCGCAACCTCCACACCTTCGAGACCACGCTCGAGACCACCGAGCGCCTCGCCCCCCGCGTGCCGGCGGACCGTGAAGTGGTGGGCGAGAGCGGCCTCTTCACCCCGGCAGACCTCGCCCGCCTCGCCCGCATCGGCGTCCGCCGCTTCCTGATCGGCGAGAGCCTGATGCGTCAGGAGAACGTGGCCGAGGCCACGCGCACGATCCTGGCCGATCCCCTTCCCGCCACTGAGCGGGGCGCTGCATGAGCGGCGAAGCCCCGAAGGCGTTCACCCATTTCGATGCGGAGGGGCGCGCG
>JBCBEP010000013.1:0-45287 GCA_038528605.1 Pseudomonadota bacterium | reverse complement strand
ATCCCCCGCGCCATCGCCATGGAGATGATGATGACCGCGCGCCATGTGGAGGCGGCCGAGCTCGCCCGCTGGGGCCTCGTCAACGCCGTCGTCCCCGCAGGCGCGTTGATGGAGAGCGCCCGCGCGCTGGCCGATCGCGTCGCCGCCTCCGCCCCCCTCTCGCTCCAGGCCATCAAGGAGATCGACGCCGCCACCGAAGGGGCCGACACGCGCGACGCCTTCCACCGCATGCGCACCGCCGACCTGCCCGTCTACCGCCGCGTCTACGAGAGCGAGGATGCCAAGGAGGGCATCGCCAGCGTCACGGAGAAGCGCAGCCCCGTCTGGAAGGGCCGCTGATGCACACCACCGAGCTCTTCGAACACGCCTGGACGGGCGAGATCAGCGCCCCCCTCCGCCTTGTCGAGAACCGGGTCAGGCCAGACTGGGTGGACGAGTTCGGCCATCTCAACATGGCCCATTATCTCACCATCTGCGATCAGGCGAACTGGTCCTTCTGGAACTGGATCAACCACCCCGCCCCCCTCGCCGGGCGCCAGGGCCACGAATACGTCATCGTCGAGAACCACGTGCTCTACACGGGCGAGCTGGCGGAGGGCGCGGCCTTCGCCATCGAAACCCAGCTCACCGAGCTCGACGACAAGCGCCTCATCCTCTTCCACCGGGTGCTCGACGCGGAAGGCGGCCTCGCCGCAGCCAACGAGACCAAGCTCCTCGGCTTCAACCTCGAGACCCGCGGCATCGAGCGGTGGCAGCCCTCGGTGATGGAGCGGCTCGAAGCCGTCCACGCGGCCCACGCGCCCCTTGGCACCCCCGAACAGGCCGGCCGCGCCATCGCCCTCAAGCAGCGCTAGCGCATGGGCCGCGTGCGGTTCTGGACGATGCGCCCCAACCCGTGCCTGATGGCGCGGCAGCGGCAGTGGTAGTGGCAGCGGCAGGGGAGGGGGCCATGAAGGACGCACTCGCGGGCATCCGCGTCATCGATCTCTCGGTGAACGCACCCGGCCCCTTCGCCACCCGCTTCCTCGCCGATCTCGGCGCCGATGTGACGGTGATCGAGAACCCCCGCGCCGCACGGCCGGGCTATGCGGGCGCGGAGGGTGACCCGCTGATGGACAAGCGCGGCGGCCCGCTCGACGCACTCGCGCTCGGCAAGGCGCGCCAGGCGCTCGACCTCAAATCCCCGGCAGGCCGCACGGCCCTCCTCGCCATGGTCGCCGAGGCGGATGTGCTGGTCTCCGAGATGCGCCCCGGCAAGCTCGAAGCCCTCGGCCTCGGCTGGGACGCGCTCTCCGCCGCCAACCCGCGCCTCATCCTCTGCCGCATCTCGGGCTATGGCAGCCGCTCGCCTCTGGCCCCCCGCGCGGGCCACGATATAGGCTACATCGCCCGCGCCGGCGCGCTCGATCTCTGCCGCGCGCCCGATGGCCGCCCCGTCCCGCCCCAGAACATCCTGTCGGACTATGCGGCCGGCGGCACCATGGGCGCAGCCGCCATCCTCGCAGCGCTTCTCCGGCGCGATCGCACGGGGCAGGGCGCCGATATCGACCTCTCGATGACCGATGGCGTGCGTTACCTCCTCTCCGACATCGCCGCCACCACGCTCCTCTCCGGGCTGGATGTGGACGACTGGCGCGCCACCCTCGGCGGCGGCATGCCCACCTACGCCGTCTACGAAACGGCGGACCGGCGCTGGATGGCTGTCGGTGCGCTCGAGCCCAAATTCATCGCCGTTCTCGCCGAAGCCCTCGCCTGGCCCGACCTCTCCGCCCTCATGGCCGACCGGGCGGGCTGGGCCGAGGCGCGCACCGGCCTCGCCACCCGCTTCGCGGCCGAGAACCAGGCGCATTGGACCACGCTCTTCGATCCGCTCGATGCCTGCGTCGCCCCCGTCACGCAGCTCCAGCCCGGCGGCCCCCTGCCAACGCTCGAGGACGTTTTCGGCCCGAACGCCTGAAGCCGCCCAACAGCCCGCTTGCCCGCACGCAGCGCCAGAGGCACCCTCCCGCCGTTGCGTTCAATTCATTGCGGAGAGCGGTCATGGCTTCCGACGAGACCCCCCAACCCTCCACCGACACCCCAGCCCCGAAGCCCGACGAAATCGAGAGCGACAGCAGCATCATCGCCTCGCTCGAACGGCGCATCACCCGGCTCGAGGACGGTGCGAAGAAAACCCTGCCGCAACGCATCTTCTCGGGCCTCGCCAATTTCGGCATCCCGCTGGCCACCGTCGTCGGCGTCCTCAGCTTCTACGACGCGGTCTGGGTCCGCTGGATCAACGAGGCCAAAGAGGCCGATCTCGAGGCCCGCGCGCTCCTCACCGAGCTCGAGAAGCTCAACGCCCGCGAATTCGAACTCGGCGTCGAGGGCAAGAGCGACGTGGTCAGCGCCCTCCGCGAAGCCCGCCGCGGCTTGCGCCAGCGCCTGATCGACGAGCTCTACGCCTACCACCTCGAGAACCCCGACTTCCTCTACACCTGGGAGAAGCAGACCCTCGGCCACGAACTGATCCAGGAGGGGCGGACGGACGATGCGCTCGTCATCGCCGAGGACATCGCCGACGAGATGCGCACAGTGATCGACCGGGCCGACGCCGCCTTCTTCCGCGCCCGCGCCTACGGCGCCACCGGGCCGGCGCACGACATGGAGAAGGCGCGTGAAGCCTTCCGCGAGGCCATGGCCATCGCCAATGAGGAACGCCCCCGCGACGCCCGCGCCCTGATGCTCAAATACGCCCATATGCGCCTCTTCTACGAGCTCGAGCACGACCAGCCCTGCGAGAAATTCGCGCCCGTCGCCGAGGGCATCACGCTCATGGTGGAGGAGTTCGGCATGCCCGTCTCGCTGAGCGGCCTCGAAAAGGAACTGCAGATGATGTTGGTGGTCGCGGAAGACCGCTGCGGCTAGGCGATACGCGGCACAATCCTGCCGTATGGCGCCCGGGCGGCAGCGGCGCTACCGTCGCCCCGAAGCAAAGCCAAAGCACCGCCAAAGCATCGCCAGAGGACTGGCAGAGGACTGGCAGAGGAGACGGCCATGGACGCGCTCGCGCAGCTCAAGATCATCGAGCAACGGCTCCTCTGGCTCGCCTGCTGGACCATCCACAACGCGAACCACCTCCGCGAGAAGGGGGAGGGGGACGTGAAGGTCGGCGGCCACCAGGCATCCTCCGCCTCCATGGTCAGCCTCATCACCGCCCTCTACTTCAAGGCCCTCCGCCCGCAGGACCGGGTGGCGGTGAAGCCCCATGCCAGCCCCGTCTTCCACGCCGCCCAGTACCTCATGGGTCAGCAGACGCGTGAGAAGCTCGAGGCCTTCCGCGGCTTCGGCGGCGCGCAGTCCTACCCCTCTCGCACCAAGGATATCGACGACGTCGACTTCTCCACCGGCTCCGTCGGCCTCGGCGCCGCCATGCCCATCTTCGCCTCCATCGTGCAGGACTATATCCGCGGCCATGGCTGGGGCGCCCGGCCGGAGGGCCGCATGGTCGCCCTCATCGGCGATGCGGAGCTCGACGAAGGGAATATCTACGAAGCGCTCCAGGAAGGCTGGAAGCACGATCTGCGCAATTGCTGGTGGATCATCGACTACAACCGCCAGTCGCTCGACGGCGTGGTGCATGAAGGTCTCTGGCAGCGCATCGAGGCGATCTTCGAGGCCTTCGGCTGGCGCGTCCTCCGCCTCAAATACGGCGCCGAGCAGGAGGAGGCCTTCGCCGAGCCGGGCGGGGAGGCGCTGCGCGACTGGATCGCCAACTGCCCGAACGACCTCTACGCGGCCCTCACCTTCCAGGGCGGCGCCGCCTGGCGCAAACGCCTCGAGAACGAACTGGGCGACCAGGGGCCCTTCACGGCTCTTCTCGACCGTCGGTCGGACGACGACCTCGCCCGGCTTATGACCGGCCTTGGCGGCCACTGCCTCCAGACCATCACGAAAGCCTTTAAGAGCGCGGAGGACGATCGGCCCACCGTTTTCCTCGCCTACACCATCAAGGGCTGGGGCACGCCCCTTGCGGGGCACAAGGACAACCATGCCGGCCTGATGACGCCCAAGCAGATGGAGGGCTTCCAGGCCGCCATGGGCGTGGCGCCGGGCGCGGAGTGGGAGCCGCTGGCCGCAGTCGAGAACCCGCAAGCCCTCAGCCAGTTCCTCTCCCAGGTCCCGTTCTTCGCCGAAGGGCCCCGCCGCTACGCCGGCTCCCGCATCCCCACGCCTGGCCCGGTGATCTCGGAGGACACGGTCCTCTCCACCCAGGCCGGCTTCGGCAAGGTCCTCGAAGCGCTCGCCAAGGGCGACAGCTCCCTCGCCGAGCGCATCGTCACCATGTCCCCGGACGTGACGGTCAGCACCAATCTCGGCCCCTGGGTGAACCGCCGCGGCCTCTTCGCCCGGAAGGACCGTGCAGACACCTTCAAGGCCGAGAAGGTGCCCTCCATGCAGAAATGGGGGTTCGACGCCACGGGCCAGCATATCGAGCTCGGCATCGCGGAGATGAACCTCTTCCTCCTGCTCGGTGCCGCCGGCCTCAGCCACTCTCTCTTCGGCGAGCGCCTCATCCCCGTCGGCACGCTCTACGACCCGTTCGTCGCCCGCGGCCTCGATGCGCTCAACTATGCCTGCTACCAGGACGCGCGGTTCCTCGTGGCCGGCACCCCCTCCGGCGTCACGCTCGCGCCCGAGGGCGGCGCCCACCAGTCCATCGGCAGCCAGCTCATCGGCATGGCGCAGGACGGGCTGGCGAGCTTCGAGCCCGCGTTCCTCGACGAGCTCGGCATCATCATGGACTGGTCCTTCGACTATCTGCAGCGCGACGGGGAAGGGGACCCGGACGAGCGCACCTGGCTGCGGGACGAGACCGGCGGCTCCGTCTATCTCCGCCTCTCCACACGCCCCGTCGAACAGCCTGCCCGCCGGGAGGATCCGGACTTTGCGCGCAACGTGATCGACGGCGCCTACTGGCTCCGCCCGCCGGGGCCGAACGCGGAGGTGGTGATCGCCTATCAGGGCTGTGTGGCGCCCGAGGCCATCGAGGCCGCCGGCCGACTCGCAGGCTACAGGCGCGATATCGGCCTCCTCGCCGTCACGAGCGCGGACCGTCTCAATGCCGGCTGGACCGCGGCCCGCCGCGCCCGCGCCCGCGGCCACAAGGGTGCGGAGGCGCATGCCGAGCGTCTCCTCGGCGCCCTGCCGCCCCACTGCCTGATCGTGAGCGTGACCGACGGCCACCCGGCCACCCTCGCCTGGCTCGGCGCCGTCGCGGGCCACCGGCAGATGCCGCTCGGCGTCGAGCATTTCGGCCAGACCGGCACCATCGCCGACCTCTACCGTCATTTCGGCATCGATGCGGACGCGATCGTGGAGGCCGCGGGCAACCTCACCGCCGGCAAACCCATCGGCGCCGCGCTCTGAGGCGCAGAGGTTCACAGGGCGGCGCCGCTACGCTTTCGTAACGCCTCGCCCCCATCCTCCCGCGAGGTCGTGGGGGCAGGGTGGCGGAGGTGACGATAGCGCCGCGCCGCCACGCGCACGCAACCCTCAGGGCGCCCGAACGCGCCTTGGCCGAAAGACCGCCAGAAGGGCTTTTCACCTGACCGTGGTGGCTCCCCGTAGGAGCGCCTGCGGTCCCGCCGCTTCGCCTGAAGGACATCCCATGCCGCGTCGCTTCCGCGTTCTGGCCGGTGCGCTCTGCACCGCCATCATCCTCCTCTCCGCCACCACCAGCATCGCCGCGACCGAGGCGGCGACCCCGCCCCTAACAGCGCAAGCCGCGCAGCTGGAAGGCGACAGCCGGATGCCGTTCGGAGAGGGGACGTTACCCGCCGCCCTGCCGCTCCTCGCACTGGGCTTCGCCGCCCTCCTCTTCTACCGCATGCGCTGGCGCTAACCGGCGGGTTAGGCCGAAACCGCGCTGCGCCGCGCCAGTGTAAGCGGCAAAACCGCCAGCAGCACGCCGAGCCCCGTGATCTGCCAGTGCCCGATGCCGAGATCGAGCACCGTGGCCCCCGGCGCCGCGATCAGCAGCCCCGCGAGCAGCAGCAGCACCCGCAGCCCCGCGCCCGTCAGCCCCGAGCCGAGCCCGCCAACCAGGCTCACATGCCCCTGGATCGCGCCGGACATCAGCCACACCCCCAGCATCGCCGTGATGAAGACGCTCACCACCTCGAAGGCCGGCGCCTCGCCCACCAGCGCGGGGTTCAGCACGAAGAAGAAGGGCACGATGTAGAGCACCCCGCCGAGCCGCATCGCCTCCAGCCCCGTCCGGAACGCCGAGGCGCCCGCCAGCGTCGCCGCCGCAAAGGCCCCCAGCGCCACCGGCGGCGTGATGTAGCTCACCATCCCCCAGTAGAGGATGAAGAGATGCACCGCGAGCACGTTGAGCCCCGCCTGCTCCAGCGCCGGCGCCAGCACCACGGCAAGGAAGATGTAGCAGGCCGTTACCGTCATCCCCATGCCGAAGATGAAGGCCGTCAGCGCCCCCATGAAGAGCAGCGCCATGATGCTGTCGCCCGCCAGGAAGATCAGGTCGTTCACCAGTGTGCCCGCAAGCCCCGTGGCCGAGAACGCGCCCACGATGAGCCCGATGCCGAGGAGCACGCCCGTCAGCTCCGCCAGCGCCTTGCCCGTACCCCAGATCATGTCGGCAAAACCCTGCAACCCCAGCCGCGTCGAGCGCTTGATCTGGTTCACCACCAGCAGCAGCCCCACGGCCCAGAAGGGCGCCAGCGTGTCCTGCCTCAGCACGATCATGAAGAAGAGCAGCAGCGCGAAGACCGAGAGATAGATCCAGCCCGAGCGGAGCGTGTCGAGCAGCCGCGGCAGGTCCGCCCGCGGCAACCCCTTCAGCCCCCGCCGCGCCGCATAGGCGTCGATCTGCGTGAAAAGCCCGAAATAGAAGAGCGCGGAAGGGATCGCCGCCGCCAGCGCGATCTCCACATAGGGCCGCCCCAGGAACTGCGCCATGATGAAGGCGGTCGCGCCCATGATCGGCGGCATCAGCACCCCGCCGGTCGAGGCACAGGCCTCCGTCGCCCCCGCCGTCCGCGCCTCGAAGCCCGTGCGCTTCATGGCCGGGATGGAGACCGCACCGGTGGTCAGCACGTTCGAGATGACCGAGCCGGACATGCTGCCCATGAACCCGCTCGCGAAGATCGCCACCTTCGCCGCCCCGCCGCGGAAATGTCCCACCAGCGCCAGCGCCAGGTCGTTGAAGAAGGCGCCGCCCCCCGTGCGCGCCAGCACCGCGCCGAACAGGATGAAGCCGATCACCAGGCTCCCGAACGCCTTCATCGGGATGCCGAAGGAGCTTTCGGCCGAGATCATGTGATAGGGCACCGTGTCCCAGAAGGGCTGCGCAAAGCCGTTCAGCGGGTTCGGCACCTGGTCCGCGAAGGTGGGGTAGAGCGAGAAGAAGAGCACGATCGCGAAGAGCACCGTGCCCCCGGTGCGCCGCGTGCCCTCGAGGATCAGCAGATAGAAGAGAAGTGCTACCCACACCGCATCGTCGGGCGCGGCATACTCCCAGCCCATGTCGAGCGCGGTCTCCGCCGTCCAGGCGAAATACCCGGCCGCCCCCAGCGCCAGCCCCGCCAGCGCCCAGTCATAGGCCCGCGCGGGCCCGGCCATCCCCGGCACCGCGCGATAGGTCAGGAAGAGAACCGCGAGGAACAGCCCCGCCAGCAGGTAGAGATACCGCCCCTCGATCAGCACGATGCCGAAGAGCGTGAGGTTGAAGAGCTGATGGATCGCCAGCCCGATGGCCAGAAGCGTGGCGCTGATCACCACGCCACGCTCCAGCCGTTCCCGCCATGCCCAGCCGTCCGCCACGGGCGCTCCCTCCCCCTGCGCGAGGGAGGGCCGGGGAGGGGGTCCGTCCGCGCTCACCGGCGCGCTCCCGGATCAGGCGATCAGAAGACCACCTCGAAGCCGCCGGCCTCGAGGGCCGCGCGCCGCTTGGCGTCCCAGGCGGCCTCCCAGTCGTCCGGCCCCTCGGCTTCCAGCTCGGCCCAGGCGGCGGCCAGCGCTTCCTGCCGGGCGATCAGGTTGTCGTTATGCGCCTGTGCGCTGCCCGACCAGGCGCCGACTTCCTTGAAGTAGCGGATCGCTCCCTCGTGGTATGGGGCCACCCACTCCATGTTCTGCATCCCAAGCTCCCAGCCCGAGATGCCGGGTGCGTTGCCGTCATATTCCGGGAAGAGCTCCACCATGGCTTTGGTCATGTTGTAGACGAGCTCCTCGTCCTGGTCCGCCATGGCGATCAGCACCGGGTAGGCATAGCCGGCCGTGGCCTTGCCGTCGGTCCCATCGATGGTGGCGCCCACGGACGCGATCATCGGCGAGAAGAAGGGCGCGATGGCCTGCATCCGCGCGAGGCCTTCCTTGTTGTTGGGGTCGATCGGCGGCCAGAAGAGCCCGCGCGGGTTCGTCTCCTGCTCGTAGGTGCGCCCGGAATTGGTCGAGGCGAACACGGCATCGACCTGGTCGTTGCCCATGCCCTTCCAGCTATCGGTGAAGCCGCCGAACTCCACGCGCTCCACATCGTCCCAGGTCAGCCCGCCATAGGCGAGATAGGCCTCGTTGTTCACGTTGAGCGCCGGGGCGCCGCGCACATAGGCCACGCGCTTGCCCTTGAGGTCCGAATACTCGAAGCCCTCGCAATTCGGCTTGCCCACATCCTCGCAGACATCCGCGGCCACGCCCATCGCAAGACCCACGGTGCCGCCATTGTTCGCCAGCAGCACGCGCACCGGCTGCGGCCCCCAGTTCTCGGCGCCGAACTGGAACACGCCCTCCTGCGCCATGAACGACCCGCCCACGCCCGTGGCCGAGAACTGCACCTTGCCCTGGCGCAGCGGCTCCGAGCGGGCGACGTCGTTCTTGCCCGGCAGCACGCGCAGGTTCACGCCCGCGGCGTTCTTCAGCGCAGCCCCAATGGCGACCGACTGGTTGTAGCCCGCGGAGCCCGTGCCATAGGCCGTCCAGGCGAGCTGCCCGGGCAGCTTGATGGCCTCACCGGCCAGCGTGGTCGTCGCACCGAAGGCAAGGGCTGCGGCCAGCGCCGAGGCGGAAATCGCGAAGCGAAGCGTCATGGTGATCCTCCCTGAAGGCCCCGTCATGGCGCGGGGCTCTGAGCATCACCATCGGCAGCGGCGGCCCGCCCCGTCAACCGCTTTGGGGCAGGGCAGGCCCCCGGCTTCTCAGCTCTCGGAGCCGAGCGGCACACTGCGGACGATCTCGCTGCCGCCCGTATCGGTGTATTTCACCTCGATGCGCTCGGCCGCGGCATCCCCCAGCTCGAAGCGCAGCGCCGGATCTTCCGAGAGCGAGATCGACCCGGTGAGGCGGAAGAGCGGCCCGTCTCCTGCGGCGTCGCGCACCTCAAGCTCGTGCACGTAGCGGGCCTGGATGAAGAGGAGCGTGATCTGGTCCATCTGCAGCCCCGTGTGCTGCGGATGCTTCATCGCAAGCTCCACCATCGGCCCCGCTGCCACGCCCCCGCTGCTGCTCGTCGCCGCGCCGGTGGTCGCCCCCTCCAGCATCGTGGCCTGCATCTGCCCGATCCCCGCAATCGCCGCCGCCGGGTCGCCCACGGGCGGCGAGGCGCAGGCGCCAAGGCCCGAGGTCTTCACCAGCCGCTCGGTCATCAGGAGCCGGCCGTCCACGGTCTCCACCACCGCACGCACGGGCGAGGGGCCGTTCATCCGCATATCCACGCCCACCCGCACAGCAGCCCGGGGCTCGGGAAACTCGAACTGGGCCGAGACGGGCATCGGGTTCTCGTCGATGATCAGCGTCACGCTCCGGATCGCCGTGCCGTCCCGCAGCCGCGCCGCCACCTCGATGGGCACCCGCCGGTCATCGGCGGAGCGCTTCGGCGCCTCCAGCACCACTTGGCCGAGCGCGGGTGCAATCTCCCGCTCCCCGTAGATCTCGGCCTTGAGGTCCGCCCAGTCGACCGTCCGGTATCCGCCGGCCGCCGCCGGCAGGGCCATCGCCGCAGCAAGCGCCGCGGCGCCGAGGAGCTTCGTGAGCATCGCCAGTCCTCCCATATCCCGCGCTGTGCCGCGCGGCTCGGGCGACACGATACCGTCACGGGCACTCCTTGCCCAGCGTCAGCTCCCCTTGAAGTCCGGCCGGCGCTTATCGATGAACGCGGCCATGCCCTCGCGCCGGTCCTCCGTGGCGAAGAGCAGCTGGAAGGCCTTGCGCTCCAGCATCAGCCCCGCCTCCAGCGACGCGCTCTCGCCCTGCACGATCGCCTCCTTCACCGCCTGCGCGGCGAAAGGCGGCATGCGCGCGATGCCGAGCGCCATCTTCACCGCCGTGGCCTCCACCTCCGCATCCGGCACACACTCGCACGCCAGCCCCATGCGCAGCGCCTCCGCGCCGGTGATGGGCTTGCCCGTCAGGCACATCCTCATGGCGTTGAACTTGCCCACCGCCCGCGTCAGCCGCTGCGTGCCGCCCGCACCGGGCATGATGCCCACGCGGATCTCCGGCTGGCCGAGCTGCGCCTCCTCGCCCACCACGATCAGGTCGCAGGCCATGGCCAGCTCCAGCCCCCCACCCATGGCATAGCCCGAGATGGCGGCGATCACCGGCTGCGGCGTCTCAGCCACCGTCTTCCAGTACCGCTCCGAGCGGCGCGCCATGATCTCCACGGCACTTGCCTCGGCAAACTCCTTCAGGTCCGCCCCCGCCGCGAAGGCCTTCTCGTTGCCCGTCAGCACGATGGCCCGCACGCTCCGGTCGTCATGCAACGCGGCGAAAACCTCGGCCAGCTCCTTGCGCAGCGCCATGTTGAGCGCATTGAGCGCCTCCGGCCGGTTGAGCCGCACCAGCGCCACCCCCTCCTCCGGCCGCTCCAAAAGCACCAGGTCCGTCATCGCGTCCTCCCCGAGTTCTTGTTTTCTCGGACCATGGACACCCGATGACCGGTGCCGGCACAAGCCATTCCCGCAGCCCGCGTTGCAACGAAAGAGGGGCGCAGCCCGCGCCGCGCCCCCGCACCTCTCTCGCTCATGCCGGCCCGGCCGGGCCGGCAGTCGGCCTCAGACGAGCTCGAACACCGTGCCCGTGCCAAGATCGTCAAAGCCCTCGGCAAACCCGATGCCCGCGAAGACCAGCGTGTCCACCTGGCCCGGCGGGTTGTTGCCGCCGATGGCGAGGTCGAGCTCGATCGTGCCCTCGCCATCGTCCTCCACGTCGTTGATCACGCGGATCGCCTCAAGATCGGTCACCGTCACGTCGCCGGCAACCACATCGCTCACAAGCTCGACAAGGTTGTCGAGGTCCGCGGCGTCGACGAACCCGCTGAAGATCGAGGTGATGCCGATCTCGCCCTCCGCGGGGCCGAGGCCCGCATCGTTCTGGTTGCCGAAGAGGAAGCGCGTGGTGACCTCTGTCTCCGCGATGAGATCGCCGCTCTCCGTCTCCGCGTTGAAGGCGCTGACGCTGAACGCCTCTGCCTTGTTGCCGCCAAGGAAGTTATCCGTCCCGCCGAAGTCGAAAATCAGCCCGTCGACCTCCACCTGCCTGATGTTGCCGACAACCGACGGGCGGAGATCGAGGATCAGGTCGTCGAGATCCGAGGCGTCGAACTGCGCCGCCGTGAACACAAGCTCCACCGTGTCCTCACCGCGTATCGCCCCGCTCTGGCGCACACCCTGCACGTCGAAGCTCACGATGGTCTCGTCGCCGCTCGTCGTGACGCTGATGCCCGTGATCCCGCCGAAGCCGTCGGTGAACAGCGTCTCGACGAATGCGGCCACGTCGTCCGCATTGAAGAAGCCGCCGGCGCCCCAGTCCTCCAGCCCGAAGGACTGAAGGTTGCCGAGATGCAGCTTGCTGACCGACCGGGTCTCGCCATCCACGAAGTCGAGCGCGCCATCATTGTCGAAGCCCGAGATCGTCACGTCGTAGGTGGTCCTGAAATCCGTGACCGGCTCGTTCAGGACATCGACGAAGGCACCGGTGCGGTCCGCCGCCACGGTGAAATCCAGAATGTAGTTCTGCGAGCCCGTGCCCGCCGTCTCACTGCCGTCTCCAAGCACAAAACGCGGAGTTGCCATGATGCTTTCCTAACTCTGCTGCGGCCCCTGTCGGCCGCTCCTGACGCTTCGATGTCGGGGCGCAACGAGGCCGCGAAGCAGCGACAAGACGGCCGCTCCCGATCCAGACCTCACCCGACCCTGTTCCAGCGCGCCCGCAATCTTGCCGTGAGTAATGCTGTAATGACTCGACCACCGGTTGCGCGCCGCCTGCCTATCCCAGCGGCCCCGGGCCGAGAATGATCAGTTTTGACTAAAAGCTGGCCAGAGGTCGTATCATACTGATTAAACGAAGAAATTCGGCCGCCCCATGATGGGGTGCAGCGCCATGGGTCGCCGTCAGGGTGTCCGCATGTTCCAGATCGCAACAGCTTCCAGCGCCGATCTCGCCCCCAGCTTCACGCGTATCGACGCAACCTGATTTCGGATCGTGGTCTCCGACTTCCCGAGCTCCGCCGCGATGCGCTGCGGGCGAAGGCCATCCGCCAGCCGCTCGATCACCGCGACCTCGCTGTGCGTGAGGTCCCGGCGCGCCTGCCGCTCCGCCCGCTCGAGCGCGAAATTCAGGAGGGTAAGCGCCGCCAGGCGCAAGGTGGGGAAGATCTCCGGGAACCGCCTGTCGAACGCCTCCGGCGCCTCGCCCGCCTCGCCCGAGATACAGAGCGACGCGCGCTTGCGCCCGGCACGCGAGACGATGGGCAGCGAGGCGCCGCAGGTCGGCCCCAGCGCGGCCATCTCGCCGATCGCAATGCCCGCCGATGTAGGGGCGGGAGCAGGAGCAGGAGCAGGAGCCGGGCGCCGCCGTCGGAGATAGCCCGACCACAGAACCGGATCGGGCGAGCGATAGGCGCGGAACAGCGGATCCTCGGGATCCTCCAGCCACCGCCCCGGCAGCGTCCCCTCCGCGGCCGCCAGATCGCCCCCCGCCATCACCGAGAGCACGAGCAGCCCCCGCCCACGCCCCGTCGCGATGCAGAACTTGAACCCGCCGGTGCGCGCATGCGCGCAAAGATCCAGCATCCCCCGCCGCGCCTCATCATCGCTCCGCGCAAGACTGAGCCTGATCAGGAGCTCGTAGGCGGGCGGAAAAGAACAGGAAATCATGAAGCCCCACTGTAAACTTCTTGGTGCATAATCAGATGTCACAGCTTTTTCACAGCGATGCCCAGTCATCTGACTTCAAACGACGTCACCCTTTCGCGACCAGACACCGATGCGGCTCTCCACCAACAGCACTCAGGCCGGAAGCAAGCGCGCATGCCCGCCCGGGGCGCGGCGCGGAAGAGTGGCAACAATCTCGGCCTTTGCGTCTTTCCCTCGCCGTCATGCCTGCTACGCTTCGCCTCAACCGGGGCGATCGATCCCGGGGGTCAGGGAGGTGAGTGATGAAGGCGCCGGACGCGGCGGATTACTGCATCGGCGTGGCCGGTGCGGGCGCCATGGGGCAGGGCATCGTACAGGTCGCGGTTCAGGGGGCTGGGCAGGGACCTGGGCAGGGCGGCATCCGAACCATCCTCATCGATGCGCGCGAAGGCGCCGCCGCCGCCGCGAAGGAGCAGGTGGCCAGCCGCCTCCGCCGCCTGGTCGAGAAGGGACGGATGGGGGCCGACGAGGCCGAGGCCGCCATCGCCCTCATCGAACCCGCCACAGGCCCCGCCGATCTCGCCCCGTGCGACACGGTGGTGGAGGCGGTCTTCGAGGATCTCGAGGTCAAGCGCACCCTCTTCCGCGAGATCGAGGCGGCGGTGGGGCCCGACTGCATCATCGCATCCAACACCTCCTCCATCCCCATCGCCTCCATCGCCCGCGCCTGCGAGCGCCGCGGCCGCATCGCGGGGCTCCACTTCTTCAACCCCGTCCCCCTCATGAAGCTCGTGGAGGTGATCCGCGCCGCCGAGACCACGGACGAGACCACGGAAGCCCTCACCGCCCTCGGCAAGCGCCTCACCCGCGTGCCCGTCACGGTGCAGGACAGCCCGGGCTTCCTCGTCAACATGGGCGGGCGCGCCTTCACCACCGAAGGCCTGCGCATCGCCCACGAACAGGTCGCCACGCCTGCCCAGATCGACGCGATCATGCGGGACTGCCGGCATTTCCGCATGGGGCCCTTCGAGCTCATGGACCTCACCGGCATCGACGTGAACTACCCCGTCAGCCAGATCGTCTGGGAGGGCTACCAGCAGGATCCCCGCCTCGCCACGCGCCCGAACCACAAGGCGATGTTCGATGCGGGCCTCCTCGGCCGCAAGACCGGGCAGGGCTGGTACGCCTATGAGGGCGGCAAGCCCGTGGGCGTCGCCTCGCCGGACCATGAGACTGATGCCGCCCCCGCCACCCGCGTGGCCATCGCCAAGTTCGATGCGGCGTTCGATGCGCTGGTCGAACAGCTCGGCGTCGATGTGGAGACCCGAGAGTCCGCCTATGCCGGCGGCCAGCATCCGGACAAGCTGCTGGCCGAGCTCGCGGCCGAACTCGGCCTCGACATCGTGGAAGACGACGGGAGTTGTCCCATCCTCGCGGCCCCCTTCGGCAAGGACGCGACCCATACCGCGAGCGATGCGGGCATCGATCATCGCCGCCTCGTCTGCATCGATGTCTCGGGCGACACCTCGAAGCGCCTCACCATCATGACCGCGCCTGGCGCGGACCCGGCCATGCGCGACGCCGTGGCCGCCGCCATCATGGCCTCCGGCCGCAAGGCCACCGCGATCAAGGACAGTCCGGGTTTCGTCGCCCAGCGCATCACCGCCATGGTCGCGAACCTTGGCGCCTACATGGCGGAGATCGGCCTCGCCTCGCCGGAGGATATCGACACGGCCATGAAGCTCGGCCTCAACTACCCCCTCGGCCCCCTCGAATTCGCGGACGAGATGGGCCCCGCGCACTGCCTAGACATCCTCGAGCAGCTCCACGCGCTGGCCGGGGAGGACCGGTACCGCCCGACCATGTGGCTCCGCCGCCGCGCCGTGCTGGGCCTGCCGATGCGGACGCCATCGTGAGTGGCAGCGTGAGCGAGGGCGGGAGCGGCCGCAACACGGTCATCGTCACCGGCGCCAGCCGCGGCATCGGCAAGGCGATCGCGGCGCGCATGGCGGCGGAAGGTTACGACGTCGTCGGCCTCGCTCGCGGTCAATTCGAGGGCCCCGGCATCCAGCGCCAGGTCGATCTCAACGACGCTTCGGCGAAGGTGAAGCTGGCCGAGATCGCGGCCGAATGCGGCGCCTGCCGCCTGGTGGCCAATGCCGGCATCGTCACCGTGGGCAGCGTGGGGGAGGTCTCCGACGCAGACTTCGAGGCGACCATGCGCGTCAACGTCCAGTCGGTCATCTGGGCGGTGCAGGCGGTGCTCCCGGCCATGCAGGCCGCAGGCTTCGGGCGGATCGTCACGCTCGGCAGCCGCGCGGCCCTCGGCAAGGCGACGCGTGCCTCCTATTCAAGCTCCAAGGCCGCGATCACCGGGCTGACGCGCTCCCTCGCCCTCGAGCTCGCGCCTCATGGCATCACCGTCAACGGCGTCGCGCCGGGGCCCATCGACACCGAGATGTTCGCGACCGACCAGCCCCCGGGCAGCCCCGCGCGCGAAGCGCTCCTCGCCCGCGTCCCCCTCCGCCGCATGGGGCTGCCGGAGGAAGTGGCCGCCGCCGTCGCGCATCTGGTCTCGGACGAAGCGGGCTTCACCACGGGCCAGATGCTGCATGTCTGCGGCGGTCTCAGCGTGGGAGGGATGGGCGCATGACCACGCTCGCGGATCTGATGACGCCGAACTCCATTGCCATCGTCGGCGCGTCGGACGATCCCACCCGCATCGGCGGCCGGCCCGTCGCCCATATGAAGAACCAGGGCTTTCCGGGCGCGGTCTACCCCGTGAACCCGAAGCGGGACCGGGTGCAGGATCTCCCCGCCTATCCGAGCCTCGCGGACGTGCCCGGCGAGGTCGATTTCGTGCTCGTCGCGGTGCCGGCGAAGGGCGTGCCGGAGGTGATCCGGGAGGCGGTGGCGAAGAGGGCGAAGACCGCGCTGATCTTCTCATCCAACTTCGCCGAAGCGTCTCCCGAGGGCGCCGCGCTGCAGGCGGAGGTCAGCGGCATCGCCCGGGCCGGCGGCCTGCGCGTCATCGGCCCCAACTGCCTCGGCCTCTTCGACAGCGCGCACGGCTTCTACCCCACCTTCTCCAGCACCATCGACCGTGCGACGCCCAAGCCCGGCGGCATCGCCATCGCCTCCCAGTCCGGCGCCTATGGCAGCCATATCTACATGGTCAGCCACGAGCGCGGCCTCGGCATGCGCTACTGGCTCACCACCGGGAACGAGGCGGATGTCCATGTGGCCGAGGTCATCAGGCTGATGGCGGAGGACGAAAGCGTCCACACCATCATGGCCTATGCCGAGAGCATCAAGGACGGCGACGCGCTGGTCGCGGCCCTCGAGACCGCCCGCGCGGCGCGTAAGCCCGTTGTGTTCATGAAGGTTGGCCGATCCGATGTCGGCGCCGCCGCTGCCTCCTCGCATACTGCATCGCTGGCGGGGGAGGATGCGGTCTATGACGCGGTGTTGCGCGCTCACGGCGCCTACCGCGCGCGCACCACCGAGGAGATGCTCGACATCGCCTATGCCGCGCGCCCCCGCATCTACCCCGCAGGGCGCAAGATCGGTCTTGTCACCATCTCCGGCGGCGCAGGCGTGCTGATGGCGGATGCGGCGGCGGATCACGGGCTCGACGTGGCCCCTATGCCCGAGGCCGCACAGGTGGAACTGAAGGAGCTCGTGCCCTTCGCCTCGCCCATGAACCCAGTGGATGTTACGGCGCAATTCTTCAACGATCTCAGCATTGTACCGCGCTTTACGAAGGCAATGCTCGATGATGGCGGCTATGATGGCCTTCTGGGTTTCTGGACCTCCGTGGCCGGCTCGCCGCATCTTTCGGCGCCGCTGCTGGCCGGGCTGAAGGAGGCGATGGCAGGGCGCGAGGGCAAGCTCTTCGTCCACTCCGTGATCGCCAGCCGCGAGATCCGCGCGCAGTACGAGGCCGAAGGTTTTCCCTGCTTCGAGGACCCGAGCCGCGCCGTGGCCGCCATGGCCGCCCTCATGTTCTACGGCGAGGCCTTCGCCGCCGCCCCGCCTAGCAGCCCCGCAAGCCTCCCCGAATCGGTGCTTCCCGAAGGACCGCTTGGCGAGCGCGAGGCCAAGGCGGTGATGAAGGCGGCTGGCCTGCCGGTGGTGGAGGATGTGCTGGCGACGGATCCCAGCGCCGCCGCAGCCGCTGCCGCGCGTACTGGTGGCGCCGTTGCCATGAAGATCCAATCCCCTGATATCCTTCATAAAACCGAGGCTGGCGGCGTCGCGCTCAACGTCACGGCCGAGGCCGCCCCCGCCACCTTCGAGCGCATCATGGCCGCCGCCCGCGCCTATGCGCCCGAAGCGCGGCTCGAGGGTGTCATGGTCTCGCCCATGGTGCCGGACGGGGTCGACTGCATCCTCGGCGCCAAGAACGACCCGGTGTTCGGCCCGGTGGTGCTCTTCGGCCTCGGCGGCATCTTCACGGAAGTGCTCGGCGACGTTGCCTTCCGCCGCGCCCCTTTCGATGCCGCAACCGCGCGCGAGATGATCGGCGCGGTAAAGGGCCGAGCCCTTCTCGAAGGGGCTCGTGGCGCGGAACCTGCTGATATTGTTGCTCTTTCCAACACCATCGCCCGCTTCTCCGCCCTTGCCGCCGCCCTCGGCGACCAGGTGGAGAGCCTCGAGATCAATCCCCTGCGGGCGCTGCCCGACCGTTGCATCGCGCTCGACGCGCTGATCGTGAGAAAGGAGACGCCATGAGCGGCTATTTCGATGGACCCGGGCCGGAGGCGCAGTACCGCGCCTATCTAGCCGAGGGCCGCTTCATGATCCAGCGCTCAAGCTCAAGCGGCGCCTATGTTTTTTACCCGCGCACGCTCGCGCCGGGCACGGGCGCGCAGGACCTCGAATGGGTCGAGGCGAGCGGCATGGGCACCGTTTACGCCACCACCTGCACCCGCCAGCGGCCGGAGAAGGGCGGGGACTACAACATCGCCCTCGTGGATCTCGATGAAGGCCCGCGTCTCATGACCCGCGTGGAGGGCGTGGCGGCGGATGCAGTCACCATCGGCATGCGCGTGAAGGCCCGCATCGCCGAGGTGGGCGGCGCGCCGAACGTGGTCTTCGACGTGGTGGAGGCAGGCGCATGAGCATCCGCGGAAAGGCCGCCTGCGTCGGCCTCGGCATGGCCGGCATGGGGGAAGCGCCGGGCCGTAACGCCATGGAAATCATGGCAGAAGCGGTGGGCAAGGCGCTCGACGACGCAGGCATTCCGCTCAGCGAGGTCGACGGTCTCTTCGCCGCCACCGCCTTTCATTCCATGGCCGCCATGTCGCTGGCCGAGCATCTCGGCATCCAGCCCAAATTCTCCGACGGCTCGAATATCGGCGGCTCGTCCTTCATGGCCCATGCGCTGATGGCGGCCATGGCGCTGGACGCGGGGCTCTGCAACGTCGCCGTCATCGCCTACGGCTCGAACCAGCGCACGGCGGGCGGCTTCAAGTCGATCTCCGAGCCAATGCCCTTCGAGGCCGCCTACGGGCCGCGCAACCCGCTCACCGCCTATGCCCTCGCCACCAGCCGCTACATGCACGAGTTCGGCGCGACGCGGGAGCAGATTGCGGAGGTCGCTGTCGCCGCCCGCGCCTGGGCGCTCCTCAACCCCGAGGCGTTCATGCACGAGGCCGGGCCGCTCACGACCGACGAGGTGCTGGCTGCCCGCATGATCTCCGATCCCCTCGGCAAGCTCGACTGCTGTCTCGTCACCGATGGCGGCGCCGCCATCGTTATGACGCGGGCGGACCGGGCGAGGGACAGCGCCAAGCCGCCCGTCTACCTCCTCGGCGCGGCCTTCGAGCATCACCACCGCATGATCTCCGCCATGCCGTCCCTCACCACCACGGCCGCCGCCGCCTCGGGTGCTCGCGCGTTCGAGATGGCGGGCTACGGGCCGGCGGCGATGCACACCGCCCAGCTCTATGATGCTTTTACCATTAACACGCTGCTTTTCCTCGAAGATCTCGGCTTCTGCGGGAAGGGCGAGGGGGCAGCCTTCGTCCAGGGCGGGGCCATCGCACCCGGTGGCAGGCTGAAGGTGAACACCAATGGCGGCGGCCTCTCCTGCATCCATCCGGGCATGTACGGCCTCTTCGTCACCATCGAGGCGCTGCGCCAGATCCGCGCCGCGCTGGGCTCGGAAGAAGGCCCGCGAGGGCCGGGGGGCTGGGTCGATGGGGCGCGCCTATCGGTCGCCCACGGCAATGGCGGCGTGCTATCCAGCCAGGCAACCTGCGTATGGGGTGCGTCTGAAACATTGTAGGGCGTGTCGAACGGGGCTCGAGATGTACAAGACGGTAAAGCTCTTCGAGGAGCACCGCCTCGCCATCATTCGCGTGGACGGTCAGCTCACCTTTGAGGCGTTCCTGCACTGGACCGAACACGACCCGGATGCGCAGCTTTGCTACGGCAACGATCGCATCGTGATCGTGGCGCCAACGGCGCGGGCGGGCAGTCTCACGGCGGCGAAGCTGCAGCTGATGCAAGGCCGCGTGCTGGTCGAGGAGCATCTGCGCGCCGCGATCCCCGCCTGGCGCTCGGTGATCGTGACCGAAGACAACTCACTCAGCGTGGTGGCGGAGCTCTACTGCGCGCTCTGGAACCGGCTGGCGACGGACCTCATTCACTTCGATCTGGCGCCAAGCCTGCCCGCAGCCCTTACCTTGCTGGGCAAACCGTCGGACCTCGACGACTAGACGACTTCAGCGAACGCCGGTGATCCGGCAGGGAGAGACAGCGATGGACCTGAATTTCACGCCCGAGGAGCAGGCCTTCCGCGCGGAGGCGCGCGAATGGATCGCCGCGAACCTGCCCTCCTGGCTGTCCGAGAAAGTGAAGGCCGGCAAGCGCCTGAAGAAGGAGGACTACGAGACCTGGCATCGCGCACTCCAAAGCCGGAATGCCCTCGCCTGGTCCTGGCCCGAGGAATGGGGCGGCCCCGGCTGGAGCCCGGTGGAGAAGCACATCTTCGAGGAGGAGATGGTGGCGGCCGGCGCGCCGCGGATCGTACCTTTCGGTGTCAACATGCTGGGCCCCGTGATCCTCGAGTTCGGGACCGAGGAACAGAAGAAGCACTACCTCCCCCGCATCCTCGATGGGACCGACTGGTGGGCCCAGGGCTACAGCGAGCCGGGCGCGGGTTCCGATCTCGCGAGCCTCAAGACCCGCGCCGTGCGGGAGGGCGACCACTACATCGTCAATGGCCAGAAGACCTGGACGACCCTCGGCCACCATGCGGACTGGCTCTTCTGCCTCTGCAGGACGGACCCTGACGCGGCCAAGCCCCAGCAGGGCATCAGCTTTCTCCTGATCGACATGAGCACCCCGGGCGTGGAAGTGCGCCCGATCGTGACGCTCGACGGCGAGCACGAGGTCAACGAGGTCTGGCTCACGGATGTGAAGGTGCCGGTCGAGAACCTCGTGGGCGAGGAGAACAAGGGCTGGACCTGCGCCAAGTTCCTCCTCTCCCACGAACGCACGGGCATTGCCGGTGTTGCGTACTCCAAGGCGCTGGTCAGCCATCTGCGCGGCGTTGCCGCGACGGAGCGGGACGGCGAGCGCGCGCTGGCGGACGATCCGCTCTTCGCCGCTCGCATGGCGGAGCTCGAGATCGACCTCATGGCGATGGAGATCTTCAACCTCCGCCTCGTCTCGGCAGCGGGCAAGGGCAAGGCGCCGGGGGCGGAAAGCTCGCTCCTCAAGATCAAGGGCACGCTCATCCGGCAGGAGGCGACGGATCTCCTCCGCCGCGCCGTGGGGCCCTATGCCATGCCTTACCTGCCCGAGCAGTTCGACGAGGGCTGGAACGGTGAGCCCGTGGGGCCGGAGCATGCCGGGCCGCTCGCGCGCAACTACTTCAACATGCGCAAGCTCTCGATCTACGGCGGCTCGAACGAGATCCAGCGCAACATCGTCGCCAAGGCCATGCTCGGTCTCTGAGGCCAGGCCGAAAATCCGCCGCCCCGCCGGGCCGCCGCCGAACGGGTGGGCGGGCGGGGGAGGCGGCGGCCCGGCCCGGTGCCCGCCCCGCGCGCCGTGCCCACAAGAACAAAACGGGAGACGCCCCATGGATTTCGAGCTTTCCGAAGAGCGGCGGATGCTGGCGGACACCGCCACCCGCTGGCTCCGCGAACAGTACCCGATCGAGCGGCGCATGAAGGCCGTCGATGCGCCCGAGGGGTTCGACCGCGCGGCCTGGAACGAGATGGCCGAGCTCGGTCTCGCCGGCGCGCTGATGCCACCCGAAGCCGGCGGCTTCGGCGGCACGGGCGAGGACCTGATGGTGGTCTTCGACGCGCTCGGCCGCGGTCTTGTCGTCGAGCCCTTCCTCGCCAGCACCGTCCTCGGCGCCTGGCCGCTCTTCCGAGCCGGCGAGACCGCGCTGCTCGAGCCGGTCGCATCCGGCGAAACGCTCCTCGCCCTCGCCCATGGCGAGCCCGGCGCCCGCTACCGCGCGGCCAGGGTGGTCACGCGCGCCGAGGAGACCGCCGATGGCTGGGAACTCACGGGGCACAAGGCCGTCGTTCTCAACGGTGATGTGGCGGCGCATCTCGTCGTGAGTGCGCGGGTGGCGGGCGCTGTCGAGGACGAAGAAGGCATCGCGCTTTTCCTGGTGGATGCCGACGCCGCTGGGCTCGAGCGCCGCGGCTACGGGATGGTCGAGGGCGGGCGCGCCGCGGAAGTCACGCTGGAGGCCACGCCCGCCCGCCTCCTCATCGGGCCAGACCGGGGCTTCGCGGTTCTCGAAGAAACGCTCGCCCGCGGCGCCCTTGCGCTTTCGGCCGAGGCCATCGGGCTGATGGACGTGTGCAAGGAGATGACGCTCGACTACCTCAAGGGCCGCACGCAGTTCGGCCGGCCCATCGGCACCTTCCAGGCGCTCCAGCACCGCATGGTCGATCTCTGGCTGGAGGTTGAGCAGGCGCGCTCGGCGGTGATGTACGCCGCCGCCATGCTCGATGGCCCGCGCGAGGGCCGCGAGCGTGCCGTGGCGGCCGCCAAGCACCTCGCGGGCCGGGTCGGCCGGCTCGTCGCGGAGGAGAGCATCCAGCTCCATGGCGGCATCGCCATGACCTGGGAGTACGCCCTGCCGCATTTTGCCAAGCGTCTGGTGATGATCGACCATATGCTCGGCGATACGGATCATCACGCCCGGCGTTTCATGGCCTTTGGCGGCGCCCTCGCCGGAAGCGACGCCGAGGCCGCAGCCGGTGCCGGCGGTGCTGCCACAGGCTGAAGGACGAGGAGGACCGCATGGACGCGCTCTGGAAACTGCCCGCGAAGGCCGTGGCCGAGCTTGTGCGAAGCCGCACGGTCTCGGCGCGCGAGGTGGCGACCAGTGCGCTGGAGCGGCTCGATGCGGTGAACCCCGCTATCAATGCGGTCGTCGACCCGATGCCGGAGACGGCCCTCGCCGCCGCCGACGCCCTCGATGCGGCCCCGGGCGAGGGCCCGGCCGCCGGGCCGCTCGCCGGCGTGCCCGTGACGATCAAGGTCAATGTCGACTGTCAGGGCCGCGCGACCACCAATGGGCTTCGCCAGCAGGCCAACCACCGGGCGGACGCCGACAATCCGGTGGTCGCCAATCTGCGCCGGGCAGGCGCGGTGATCATCGGGCGCACGAACACGCCGGCTTTCTCCATCCGCTGGTTCTGCCGCAACAGCCTCCACGGCGAGACGCTCAACCCGCATGACGCGGGGCTGACACCCGGCGGCTCCTCCGGCGGGGCCGGCGCGGCGGTGGCGGCCGGTATCGGCGCGCTGGCGCATGGCACGGATATCGCGGGCTCGGTGCGGTACCCGGCCTATGCCTGCAACGTCCACGGGCTGCGGCCCACGCTCGGGCGCGTTCCCGCCGCGAACCTTTCGCTGCCGGACCGGGGCATGGGCGCCCAGCTCACCGCCGTCTCCGGCCCGCTCGCCCGGCGGATCGACGATCTCGACATCGGGCTCAGCGCCATGGCGATGCCGGACTGGCGGGACCCCTGGTACGTGCCGATCGCCGTCGACGGCGCGCCGCTTCCCCGCCGCGTGGCCTTCGACCGGGCGCCGGATGGCCTGGCGGTCGATCCCGCCGTGACGGCGGCGCTCGAGGCAGCGGCCGCCGCCCTCGAGCATGCGGGCTACGTCGTCGAAGAGGTGCCGATCCCGCCGCTCCGCGAGGCGGCGGCGCTCAACATGGCGCTTTGGATGGCGGAGTTCGGGGAGACCAGCATGCCGAAGCTGGCGGCGGAGGGGGATCCCGATGCTACCGAGATCGCCCATCGGCTGATGGCGATCGGCGCGGTGACGGGGCCGATGGAGGCGCTGCAGCGCCGCGTGGGGCTCATCCGCGCCTGGCAGGGGTTCCTCGAGGATTGGCCGATCGTGCTCTGCCCGGTCTCGGCGTCGCCGCCTTTCGCCGCCCATGCGGATCTGGGGGGAGAGGCGGCCTTCGGCGCGGTCTACGAGGCGCAGCTCATTCAGGTGGCGCTGCCGCTCCTCGCCCTGCCGGGCCTGACGGTGGCGACGGGCACGCCGGGGCGCCCCATGGGCGTGCAGCTCATCGGGCCGCGCTACCGCGAGGATGCGCTCCTGGCGGCGGGCCGCGCGGTCGAGGCGGCAAGCCCGCCGGTGGTGCCGGTCGACCCCTTCCCGGCCGGGGGCTGAGCCGCCGCTACGCCGCGGGCTCGAGCCGGGCCATGCGGGCGGCCACCTGCTCAACGCTATCGGGCCCCAGCACGGCATCGGCCACGTCCTCGCCGGAGAGCGCGCCGAATTTGAACCCGTGGCCCGAGCAGGCGGAGACGGCGAGGAGGCGGCCCTCCCGGCGCAGCATGAACCGCTCCTCCGGCGCGAGCATCCAGTAGTTCGCCTGGGCGAAGACCGGGGTGAAGCGTTCGATATCGCGGAACCGGCCCCGGTAATGAGCCATGATCTGCGCGGTCTCTTCAGGCGTGATCTCACGGTCGGTATCGTCCGCCTGCACCCTGCCGAGGGCGCCGCAGCCGAACTTCGGGGCCAGCCCGTCGACCGGGGCGATGCCCCAGAGATCGCCCTCACCGCCCAGGAAGGTCCAGCAGGGCGCCGCTGCCCAGGCGTCTGCAAGGTCCTCGGGCGGGCGGGCATAGGCGATCACGGTGCGGCGGAAGCCCAGATGCCCGGCGAGGCCCGGGGCGAGGCCGGGCAGGCCGGTCCCTGCGCTCGCCACCACCAGATCCGCCGCGAGCACGCGGCCGTCCTGAAGTGTCACCGCGGGTGATCCCGGATCGATGGCCGCGGCCGGGGAAAGCTCGAGAACCTCGACACCTTGGCTGCGGAGGAGGTCCGCCAGCGCCGCCATGATGCGGTTGCCCATGAGCGCGCCGCCCTCGGAGAGCATGGCGAAGAGGGTGTTGGTGGCGAGGGCGGCGGTGTCGAGGATCGGCAGACGGTCGGCAATGGCGGCGGGGCCGTCGAGCCGCTCATAGGGCGTGCCGTCGCGGTCGAAGAGCTGCCGGGTGTTGTCGCCATAATCGCCTGGCCGCTCGGAGAGCGTGAGAACGCCGCGGGCGGCGTAAAAGCGTCCGGGCTGGCCGAGGCCTGCGGTGGCGAGGTCGTCGAAGAGCCGTGCCCAGGCGGCGAAGGCCTCGCCCATCCGCGCGGCATAGCCCGGATTTCGGGGGTAGGCGCGGCGGATCATGCGGTGATGGTCCGCCGAGGCGGCGGCGGGGCAGGGGATGGGCCCCTTCTCGACGAGCGTGACCCGCGCGCCGCGGCGACGGAGAGCCCAGGCGGTGGAGAGCCCGACGATGCCGGCGCCGATGACGATCACGTGCATGGTGCAAGTCCCTCAACATGGGCCGGGCCGACAGGTGCCCTGCCTCCTCGCCCTGCCAGCCCTGCGGCTGGCAGGTCTCCGCGGCCGCCCACCCGCCGGCCCGCCCGCAGTGCGCCATCAGCCTGCCCTCAGTGCGCCCTGGGCGGTCAACAGGGCGAGCGATGGGCTCAGGTTAGGCTCGCGCAGAAGCGCTGGATGCGGCTGCAGGCATCCTCGAGCGTCGTTTCGTCCGTCGCGTAACTCGCGCGGAAATTGGGGCTGGTGCCGAAGGCGGCGCCGTGGACCACCGCCACCCCTTCCGCCGCGAGGAGTTCGGTCACGAAGTCCTCGTCCGTCTCGATGGTCTTTCCGCCGGGCGTGGTCTTGCCGATCAGCCCCTTGATGGAGGGATAGACGTAGAAGGCGCCTTCGGGGAGCGGGCATTCGATGCCAGTTGCCTGGTTCAGCATGGAGACCACGAGGTCGCGCCGCTTCTGGAAGGCCGAGCGCGAGCTGGCGATATAGTCCTGCGGCCCGTTCAGCGCCTCCACCGCCGCCCATTGGCTGATGGAGGAGGGGTTCGAGGTCGACTGGCTCTGCACCTTGCGCATGGCGGCGATGAGATGCTCGGGGCCTGCGGCGTAGCCGATGCGCCAGCCGGTCATCGAATAGGCCTTCGAGACGCCGTTCACCGTGAGCGTGCGGTCCTTGAGGCCGGGTTCGACTTCGGCCGGTGTGCAGAAGTCGAACCCCTCATAGGCGATGTGCTCGTACATATCGTCCGTCATCACCCAGACATGGGGGTGGCGCATCAGGACATCGGTGAGCGCCTTGAGCTCCGGCCGGCTGTATCCGGCGCCGGAGGGGTTCGAGGGCGAGTTGAAGATGAGCCATTTGGTGTTCGGCGTGATCGCGGCTTCGAGCGCCTCAGCGGTCATCTTGAAAGCGGTTTCGATCCCGGTCTCCACCACCACCGGCACGCCGCCGCCGAGCAGCACCATGTCAGGATAGCTCACCCAGTAGGGCGCCGGGATCAGCACCTCGTCGCCCGGGTTCAGCGTGGCGATCAGCGCGTTGTAGAGCACCTGCTTGCCGCCGGTGCCGACGCTGACTTCCTTCACCGTGTAATCGAGCCCGTTCTCGCGCTTGAATTTGTCGGTGATGGCCTTCTTGAGCTCGGGGATCCCGTCTGGCGCCGTATACTTCGTGCGGCCGGCGTCGATGGCGGCCTTTGCGGCGGCCTTGATGTTGTCCGGCGTGTCGAAATCCGGCTCGCCGGCGCCGAGGCTGATCACGTCCTCCCCGGCCGCCTTCATCTCGTTCGCCTTCGTGCTGATGGCGATGGTGGGCGAGGGCTTCACGCGGGCGAGGGCATCGGCGAGAAAGGCCATGGGGCGTACTCCGGATCGGTTGACGGTAAAGTCGATACGCCTGCCTGCGCGCGCCGTGCAACCCCGGGCGTGAGCCGGAGGGTGCGGGTTTGGCCCGCAGGCGCGGGTGGCGGGGCGGGACCGGCGGGATGTCGCGAATGAGTTTCACGGCGAGACGATTTCGTTGCGTGTCGCGACGTGAGGGTTGGTTGTCGCGAACGAGCAAGGCAAATCAGGTGCATTCAAAGAGAACGGCGGTGCACAACGACGGCAAGGGCCGACGCTGTGCATCTGGCGGCAGCCGCCCTAGATGGGCGCTCGCGCGCCACGTGCCAGGCCCCGGAGGGGGCGAGGAGCAGAGATGATGGACGATTTCAGCGATGGTGCCGCCACGTTTGGCGACCGCGTGGCCCTTGCGCGCGAGGCGCAGGGCCTCAGCCAGTCGCAGCTGGCGCGTCAGCTCGGCCTGCGCCTGGAGACGGTGCAGAACTGGGAAGGCGACCGTTCCGAGCCGCGGGCGAACAAGCTCCAGATGCTCGCGGGCTTCCTTAATGTCTCGATGGTCTGGCTGATGACCGGCGAGGGGGAGGGTGGACCGGCCTACGACCCGAGCGAGCCCACCGATCCCGGCGATCTCGCCACCGTGCTGGCGGAGATTGCGGCGCTGCGGGTGAAGCAGATGCGGATCGCCGAACAGATGGGCCGGCTCGAGAAGCGGCTCCGCACGATCTCCGGCGCCTGAGACAGCCCATATCCGAGCCGGCCCGAGGGCTGGCTCAGACAGCCGCAATCGTGGCAGTCAATCCCCCGAAGCCACGAACACGGGGGGCAAGCCATGACGATCCGCGTCGGCGTCGATCTCGGCGGGACGAAGACCGAAGCGGTGGCGCTCGGCCCCGATGACCGGGTGCTGGCCCGCGAAAGGCTGCCCACGCCGCGGGAGGACTATCCCGGCATCCTGCGAACGGTGGTGGAGGTGGTTGCGCGGGTGGAGGCCGCAGCCGGCCATACCGCCGCGGGGATCGGGATCGGTATTCCCGGTGCCCTCTCCCCGGTGAACGGGCTCGTGCGGAACGCCAATACGGTCGTCCTGATCGGCAAGCCGCTTGATCGCGATCTCGAGGCGGCGCTCGGCCGGCCCGTGCGGGTGGAGAACGACGCGAACTGCTTCGCGCTGGCTGAGGCGCGGGCGGGCGCGGCGCAGGGCTATGGGGTCGTCGCGGGGCTCATTCTGGGCACGGGCGCGGGCAGCGGCATCGTTGTGGACGGCCGGGTGCTGGTCGGGCCGAACCGCATTGCCGGAGAGTGGGGGCACAACGCGCTGCCCCGGCCGACAGCGGCGGAGACGCCCGGGCCGCTCTGCTATTGCGGGCGGCGGGGATGCCTCGAGCTCTGGATCTCGGGCTCGGGTCTCGAGCGGGACCATCAGGCCGTGAATGGCGGTGCTGGGATGCGGGGGGCGGATATCGTCTCGGCAGCAAAAGCTGGGGAGCAGGCCGCCATCGACAGCCTTGAGCGGCATCTCGACCGGCTGGGCCGGGGCCTGAGCCTGATCGTGAACATCCTCGACCCGGATGCCATCGTGCTCGGCGGCGGGTTGAGCAATCTCGACCACCTCTACGACCGGTTGCGGGATGCTACGCGCCCGCATGTGTTCTCCGACTGTTTCGAGACGCCCATCCTCAGGAACGTCCTCGGCGACAGCGCTGGGGTGATCGGCGCGGCCTGGCTGTGGCCGAGCGCGGCCGAGGCGCCTATACCCTCCTAAAGGTGAAGCTGCCGAGCGATGAGGACGATGCGATGGGAACGGACGTGGCGAGCGGTGGGCAGCCCGAGGACCGGCAGACCCGGCTGAAGCGCCTGAGGATCCGGAGCTGGCGCCGCGGCATCCGGGAGATGGACATGCTGCTCGGCCCCTTCGCCGATGGCGCGAGCGGGCTGTCGACGCTCGATGAGGGGCAGCTCGCGGCCTATGAGGAACTGCTCGAGGAGAACGACCAGGACCTCTACGCCTGGATGAGCGGCCGGGCGGAGGCGACGCTGCCCCATGCGCCGCTGGTGGCGCATATCCGCGCGTGGCACGGCATCGCCTGAGCCCAAAGAGGCACGGGTAGGGCGGGCCGACAGGTGCCCGGCCTGTCCTCGCGGGTCCCTTCGGAACCCGCATCGGGGCCGCCCACCCGCCGGCCCGCCCCCAGCGGGGACGCGCGGCCGGCTTCGGAGAGGCGGCTCACTGACGTTAGCGCCGAGGGGGAGGCGGCTTGCCCGAACAGTAGGCGCGTGCGACGCCTTGAGCAAAGACGGTGAGGGAGGATGGGATGACGGCGATTGGCTTCATCGGGCTGGGGAACATGGGCCTGCCGATGGCGCGAAACCTCGTGAAGGCGGGTTTCGAAGTCACCGGCTTCGATCTTTCCGAGCCGGCACGGGCGGCGCTGGTGGAGGCAGGCGGCGCGGCGGCCGCAACGGCCGCGGAGGCAGCGGCGGGGCGCCGCGTGGTCGTCACCGCGCTGCCGGCGGCGCGCCACGTGGAGGCGGTCTATCTTGGGGAGGCCGGCATTCTAGCGGCGGCGGCGGCCGGGACGGTCTTCATCGATACCTCGACGATCGACGTGGATACCGCGAGGCGGGTGGCGGCGGCCGCGGGCGAGGCCGGGCATAGCATGGTCGACAGTCCGATGTCCGGCGGCGTGGGCGGCGCAGAGGCCGGGACGCTGACCTTCATGGTCGGCGGGAGTACTGCGTCTTTCGATGCGGCACGCCCTGTGCTTGAGGCGATGGGCAAGAGCATCTTCCACGCCGGTGAGGCCGGCGCCGGTGCCGCAGCGAAGATCTGCAACAACATGATGCTGGCGATCCAGATGATCGCAGTCTCGGAAGGGTTCAATCTGGCCGGACGTCTCGGGCTCGACGCGGCGAAGCTCTATGAGATCTCGTCGACCGCGACGGCGCGCTGCTGGTCGCTCAACGACTACTGTCCCGCGCCGGGGCCGCAACCGAACGCGCCCTCGAACCGGGGTTATGCGCCGGGGTTCGCCGGGGCTCTGATGCTGAAGGACCTGCGGATCGCGATGGAGGCGGCGTCGAGCGCGGGGGCGCATGTGCCGCTCGGCGCGCATGCAACGCAACTCTATACGATGATGGAAACCGCAAACATGGCGGATCAGGACTTTTCGGCCATCATTAAGCTACTAAGAGCTGAAATTGCCGCAAGTTGAGGCGGCGCATTAATCAATTGTTTGCAAGTCCAAGAGAGCCTTCCTGGAGTGTCGATCGCTCAAGGAGTGCCGAGTATGAAGCTTGCCCACAGCAATATCGTGGAGCGCGTTGATATCCGCGACCATGCGGCCAACCTGCCGCCTGCCTACGGGCTTGGTGGCTATGTCGAAACCCTGATGCTGGTCGAGCGCCTGCATCGCGAGCTGATCGATACGGTCAAGGCGGCGCTCGAGGCCGAGGGGCGGACCGACCCGACGGCCGTTCAGGCGCTGATGCTCTATCACCTCGCGGAGCGGGAGATGACCGCGAGCGAACTCGGCTCCCGCGGGCTCTATCAGGGCTCCAATGTGAGCTACAATCTCAAGAAGCTCGTGGAGGGTGGCTTCGTCGAGTACCGGCGGTGCACGACCGATGGCCGGGCGGTGCGGCTCAGCCTCAGCGCCAGCGGGCGCGAGGTGCATGGCGTGCTGGAGCGGCTCTTCCATACCCATGCGAGAGCCTATGAAATCCTCGCGGGAGAGAGCGGTATCGCGCCCGCAGCGCTGCCCGCGGCCCTGCGACTCATCCGCCAGTCCCGAATGGCGGCGGCCGCCGGCGCCCTCGCGTGAGATGCAGCGGTGCAACAGCGACGGCTAGTCCCCGCAAGTGATCAACCTATGGATGTGCAGAGGCCTCTTGAAATCCCCTGAATAGCGCCCGGCGCCGTTGAAAAGGCGCCGTACCTCCGTTAAGCGTAGATTAGCGTCACAATGGCGTAGATAATGATCTCGCTACACGAGACGAGCAGGGGCAGCCCGAATGGAGCTTCGGGGTTTCGACAGTTACGACGTCAGTTTGGGCGACGAATTGCGCGGGGAGCGCGCTTGTCGTGGCTGGAGTCTGCGTGATGCATCGCGCGAACTGTGCATCAAACCGGCGCTGATCGAGGCGATCGAGAACGGTGACGCTGCGGCCTTTCCGAACCGCAGCGTCGTTCCCGGCTATGTCAGGTCATACGCGCGGTATCTCGATCTCGACCCCGATGAGATCTACCGCCGGTTCTGCGAGGAATCAGGGTTTGAGTCGTCACTGGCAACCTATGGCATGACGGCCCAGGCCCCGGCTGGCCTGGGCAAGAACACGACCAGCACCGCTGGCGCTCTGAGCGGCGCCGTGGGCGCCGACTTCACCGCTTCCCGTTTCGCCGTGAAGCCGCCGCCGCGCCGCATCGGCGCCGCCGTCTCCCTCGGCGGGATTGTCTCCGTCCTCGGGCTGGCCGGCCTGGTGACAGGGCTATGCTACGGCGGCTACCTCGTTCTGCAGGACATCCAGCGTGTGGGCGTCGCCCCGCTACCCGAAGCGCCCGCCGTGGTCGCCGACGCACCGGTGATCCCGGAGCCAGGCGCCGGCTTCGCTGGCGCGGCGGAACGGCCGGCGGCGAGCGTTTACGACGAAGACGGCGTGATGTTCGCCTTTGCGCCGCCGGAGAGCCTCGCCACGCCGGCCCCCGCCCGCCGCGACGGCCCGATCGCTGCAATCGACCCGAACACCACAGGGCTGATCGCCGCCTCTTACGAACCGGCCCCCGAAGCTGCGGTGCCCGATGCCGTCCCCGCCGCTGCAAACGGCGCTGATATTGCCGACGCGTCTTTCATCGGTCCGGTCATGCCCGCGACGCTCGCCTTGGCGGCGGAAGTGGCAGACGTCGCGGAAACGCTGCCCCCAGCGGACGCCACCGTGAGCGTTGTGGCAAGCGACCGCGCCTGGATCCGGGTCCGTGGCGGCGAGCGGGAAGTGCTCTTCGAAGGTATCCTCGAGGCCGGCGACCGTTTCGATCTACCCTCCGGAACCGATGGCGCCACGCTGCGTGCCGGCAATGCTGGCGGCATCTTCATCGCGCTGGGCCCGACCCGTTTCGGTCCGATCGGCCGCTCCGGCCAGGTGGTGAAACGCGTTGCGCTCGATGCGGAGACCATCCGCGCCTCCTTCCCCGAGGCCCCCGTCCAAGAGCCGGTCCAGGCGGCGGGGGAGGCGGGTGAGCCCGGCACGGTCGCGGGTCTGGCCGAATAGCAGGCCTGCGGGCAAGCGAAGAAGCCCGTGCCCTCTCGACGCCGCGCCGCATCACGCCTAGGTTCCCGGTCACGGAAAGCGGCGACACACGCATCCCAGACCCGTGCCTCGGAGGAGCGACCCGATGAGCCTCAACCACGTCCGCCCCTGGCGCAATATCTACCGCCGCGAGAGCCGCAAGATCCGCGTCGGCAAGGTCGAGGTTGGCGGCGATGCGCCGATCTCCGTGCAGACGATGACCAACACGCTCACCACCGACGTGCAGGCCACCATCCGACAGGTGAACGAGTGCGCCGAGGCGGGGGCGGATATCGTCCGCATCTCGGTGCCGGACGAAGAAAGCTCCGCCGCGCTCAAGCAGATCGTCCCCCATGTGGACGTACCGATCGTGGCAGACATCCATTTCCACTACAAACGCGGGATCGAAGCCGCCGAGGCCGGCGCTGCCTGCCTGCGCATCAACCCCGGGAACATCGGAGACGAGAAGCGCGTGAAGGAGGTCATCAAGGCCGCCCGCGACCACGACTGCTCGATCCGCATCGGCGTGAACGCGGGCTCCCTCGAGCGCGATCTGCTCGAGAAATACGGCGAACCCTGCCCGGACGCGATGGTCGAGAGCGGGCTCGACCACATCAAGATCCTGCAGGACAACGATTTCCACGAGTTCAAGATCAGCTGCAAGGCGTCGGACGTGTTCCTGGCCGCCGCCGCCTACCAGCAGCTCGCGGAGCAGACCGATTGCCCTATCCATCTCGGCATCACCGAGGCTGGCGGTCTCGTTTCCGGCACCATCAAATCCTCGATCGGTCTCGGCAATCTGCTCTGGATGGGGATCGGGGACACCATTCGTGTCTCGCTCTCGGCCGATCCCGTGGAGGAGGTGAAGGTCGGCTACGAGATCCTGAAATCCCTCGGCCTGCGCCACCGCGGCGTGAACATCATCAGCTGCCCCTCCTGCGCGCGGCAGGGCTTCGACGTGATCAAGACGGTGGCGACCCTGGAAGAGCGCCTCGCCCATATCAAGACGCCCATGTCGCTCAGCATTATCGGCTGCGTGGTCAACGGGCCCGGCGAGGCGCTGATGACGGATGTGGGCTTCACCGGCGGCGGCGCGGGCAAGGGCATGGTGTATCTCGCGGGCAAGCAGTCCCACACGATGTCGAACGAGGAAATGGTCGACCACATCGTCGAACAGGTCGAGCAGAAGGCCACCGAGATCGAGGCGGCCGAAGCCGAGAAGGCCGAGGCGGCGACGGCGGCGGAATGACGGGCATTCCCGAGACCGTCCGCCCGATGCAGCCGGCCGGCGCGTGATGCGCTGGCTTTTGCGTGCCGCCGGGCTCGTCATCGTGGTCCTTTCTCTCGCGGGCCTCTGGGTACGGGCGGTGGATCACGACCCGGCCCTCTGGCATCAGGACCCGACCACCACCGCCCGCACCGGCCAGCCCAACGATTTTCTCGCCGGGCCCACGGGCAGCACGCAGGCACCGCTCGACATGACGCTGTCATCCGTTCCGTCGGAGCCGCTCGTGGCCTTCGACCGCATCGCGATGGCGGCCCCGCGGGTCGCCGTCGTTGCCGGCAGTGTCGCCGAGGGACACATCACCTACGTGCAGCGCTCCGCCCTGATCGGCTTCCCGGATTATGTGAGCGTGAAGCGCGTGGAGACGGCCACAGGCCCCTCCCTTGCCGCCTGGTCCCGTTCCCGCTTCGGCTATTCCGACATGGGCGTGAACGCGGCACGCCTCACGGAATGGCTGGCAGCAGCGGGTTTCGAGTAGCGGGAGACGCGCTAAGCCCGCCTCAAAGCGCTCCCGAAACAACCAATTGCGGCGACCAGCCGCAATGCCGCTTGGTTCGAGGCGCCCGGACCAGCCGTTCCATCACGCGCTCAGCTACACGCCGAGGCAGCCATCCCCCTGGTGCCGCCAGATCGTGAGGTTGTCTGCCTGTTCGCAGCGCGACGTAACCTCCCGCCCACCGATGCGCAGGCATGCCATCTGGCCCACTTCCACGCGTCCGCCGGTGCTGTCGGTGCAGTAGCAGTCCGGGTAGCTGTAGCCTTCCTTGGCCGGCGGCCGAACCCAGCCGCGCGGCATCACTTGCGCTTTCAGCGTCTCCGAAGCCTCTGCGGTCGCCGGCAGGCCCGGCAGCGAGAGGATCGGGAGGAGAGTGAGCGTCAAAAGAAACCGTTTCATATCGAAGATGGTACACGCTCTCCGCAGCATCGCAAGGCACAAGCTCTTGACCGACCCGCAGGCCGGGCATAGGCGATCGCGATGCTTCCCGAAGATCGCCTCAACGAGATCGTGGCGCGCGCCGAGTTCCTCGAAGCGCGGCTTGCCGACACGACCGATGCCGGTGAGATCGCCACTCTGAGCAGGGATTACGCAGCGCTACGCCCCGTGGTCGCCAGCATCGGGGATTGGCGTGCCGCCCGCACCGCTCTCGCGGAGGCGGAGGCACTTTTCGACGACCCGGAGATGCGCGCCCTCGCGCGCGAGGAGGCGGCGGAGATCGAAGCCCGCCTGCCGGCGCTCGAGCAGGCGCTGCGCCTCGCGCTTCTGCCGAAGGATGCGGCCGATGACGGTGCCGCGATCCTGGAGATCAGGCCCGGCACCGGTGGCGATGAAGCCGCCCTCTTCGCCTCCGACCTCATGCGCATGTATGCGCGTTACGCCGATGCCATGGGCTGGAAGCTCGAGACGCTCGAGGAAAGCCTCGATGCGCTCGGGGGCCTGCGGGAAGGGGTGGCGGCGGTGCGGGGCGAGGGCGTTTTCGCCAAGCTCAAATTCGAGTCCGGCGTCCACCGCGTGCAGCGCGTGCCCGTGACCGAGTCCGGCGGGCGCATCCACACCTCTGCCGCGACCGTTGCGGTGCTGCCCGAGGCCGGCGCCGTGGATATCGAGATCAGGCCCGAGGATCTGCGGGTCGACACGATGCGGGCCTCCGGTGCGGGCGGGCAGCATGTGAACACCACCGATAGCGCCGTGCGGCTCACCCATGTGCCCACGGGCCTCGTCGTCACCGCCTCCGAGAAGTCTCAGCACCAGAACCGGGCGCGCGCGCTAGAGGTGCTGCGCGCCCGGCTCTACGACATCGAGCGGCGTCGGGCGGAGGCGGAGCGTGCGGCGGATCGGAAGGGCCAGGTGGGCTCGGGCGACCGGTCCGAACGCGTGCGCACCTACAATTTCCCGCAAGGCCGGGTGACGGACCACCGTATCGGGCTCACGCTCTACCGGCTCGAGCAGGTGATGGCGGGGGATCTCGGTGAGATCGTCGAGGCCCTGATCGCAGCCGACCAGGCCGAGCGTCTCGCAGCCGAGGGCTTCTAGGCGGATGGGAACGCCGGGCATCGCGGCAGGGCAGCGCCGCTCCATGGCGCTGAGGGAGGCCGGTGAGAGACTGGCGACCGCAGGGATCGCGGCGCCCCAGCGCGAGGCGCGATTGCTGCTCCGCTGGGCAATCGGCCTTGATGCGGCCGCGCTTGCGAGTGCCGATGATCTCCCGCTCTCGGAGCCGGAGGCAGCGCGCTTCGCGGCCGCGCTTTCCGCCCGGGCGGCCCGACAGCCCATGGCGCAGATCGTGGGCGAGCGGCTCTTCTGGGGCCGAACCTTCCGGGTCACGCCTGCTGTGCTCGACCCGCGACCGGAAACGGAAGGCCTGATCTCCGCCGCGCTCGAAGGACCAGCCCCCAGGCGCGTGGCGGATCTTGGCACGGGCTCGGGCTGCCTTCTCGTGACATTGCTCGCGGAATGGCCGGGCGCTGTGGGGGTCGGAACCGATATCTCCGCGGAGGCGCTCTCGGTGGCCCTCGAGAATGCCGAGCGCCATGGCGTGGCCGAGCGCGCGACGCTCATGCAGACGTCGTGGCTCGCGGATGTGGAGGGCCGCTTCGACCTTATCCTTTCCAATCCGCCCTACATCGCCGCATCCGAAGTGGCATCGCTGGCGCCAGAGGTGCGGGACCACGAGCCGCGCGGCGCGCTGGTGCCCGATCCCGATCCGGCGGCGGATGGTCTCGGCGCGTACAGGGCGATTGCCGCCATCGCGCCTGGGAGCCTCGAGCCCGGGGGCCGTCTGATCCTCGAGATTGGCCATGCACAGGGGCCGGCAGTGAGCGCATTGTTGCGTGCGGCCGGCTTCGAGAACGTGGAGACGCGCCCCGATCTCGACGGCCGCGACCGTGTCGTGACGGCGCGCCGGGCGCCCGGTTGACGAAAACGCGATGAAATCGCCCCGGTCCGGCAGGTTTCGCATTGAGCATGCGACGAAACCGGCTATAACCAAACTCGATCCTGAGATGGCGCGGATCGCTGAACTTCGCCGCAGGATCGTCCGAACACCCGAGAGAGGCAGCCAGCCCGGCTGGGATGGCAGTGGCACCTTGCGGGTTCGTCGAGACGGGCGGCGTCGCGCGGGGGTGCGATGCAGCGACCCCAGAAAAAGATCGTGATGAGACCAGCACAGAAATCGAACCGCGCACGTGGGCGCGGCAACCGCAAGAACGGCGGCGGCGGTGGTGGCAACAACATCAACCGCGTCTATGAAAGCGCCGGCCCCGAGGGGAAGGTGCGCGGTACGCCGCAGCAGATCGTCGACAAGTATCTGAGCCTCGCGCGCGATGCGCAGACCTCGGGCGACCGCGTGACCGCCGAGAACTTCCTGCAGCATGCCGAGCACTATCAACGGCTGTTGTTGACCGCCATGGGCGCGCAGGAGAGCCGGCGCGACACCCAGCCGGACGATGACGATGACGACGCG
Organism: Pseudomonadota bacterium; assembly: GCA_038528605.1. GTDB lineage: Bacteria > Pseudomonadota > Alphaproteobacteria > Rhodobacterales > Rhodobacteraceae > Thermohalobaculum. The sequence goes on along the minus strand of JBCBEP010000013.1, from coordinate 8,949 downwards.
CAACCCGATGCCGCGCGCGCCAACGGCCACGCCGCCACCGAGGGCGAGGCGCCCTCGGGCGACGAGGCGGAGACCGCCGAGGTCGGCGCCGAGAGCAACGGTCATGCCTCGCCGCAGGGCCAGGGAAACGGGCAGGGTAACGGCCAGGGCCGGCGCAACCGCCGCGGCCGAGGCGCACGCCAGGCCAACGAACAGTCGGACACGGCGGATGCCGCTGACGAGAGCAACGGCAGCGCCGCCGACGCGCCCGCTGCCGCTCAGGCTGGCAACGGTGCGGCGGCGGACGCGGCCCCGATCTCAGGCTTCGACACCATCGATACCGAGCCTTCCCGCGGGCCCGACCTGCTGGTCGAGACCGAGGACATCGCCAAGAGCCAGCCCCGCCGTCGCCGCGTGCGGCGGGAGGAAGGCGCGGAGGCCGAGGCGGGCGACGATGCCCCCGAGACGCCGATGGCCGGGGACAGCGGCGAGGTCTGACCGCCGCGAGCCCCTTCAGGCACCGCCCGCCTCTTCGAACAGGCGGGCGAGGCGCATGAACTCGGTTACGCTCAGCGTCTCGGCCCGCCGTGTCGCTTCGATGCCGGCGGCCTCCAATAGCGGCTCGGGTGCGAGGCCGAGGCCTTTGAGGGACTGGCGCAGCATCTTGCGGCGTTGAGCGAAGGCGGCCGCCGTGACCCGCTCGAGTGCGCGGGGCGACGGGGCGCCGTTCTCGATCTCCATTGGCGCGGCTGGGTCGAGCCGGATGATCGCCGAGGTTACCTTCGGCGGCGGCGTGAAGGCCTTGGGCCCCACATCGAACAGGATGCGCGGGCGCGCACGCCATTGCGACAGGACGGCGAGGCGGCCATAGGCCTTGGTATCCGGCTTCGCCGTGATGCGTTCCGCCACCTCCTTCTGGAACATGAGGGTGAGCGACGCCCAGCGGGGCGGCCATGCGGGCGGGGAGAGCCAGCGCGTGAAGAGCTCGGTGCCCACATTGTAGGGCAGGTTGGACGCGATGCGGACCGGCCCCTCCATGTCGGCCAGCGGGTCGAGCTTCAGCGCGTCGCCCTCGATCACCTCGAGCCGCCCGGGATAGGCCTCGGCAATCTCGGCGAGCGCGCGGAGGCAGCGCGCATCGCGCTCGACGGCGACAACGCGCGCCGCGCCCTCCATCAGGAGCGCGCGAGTTAGGCCGCCCGGCCCGGGGCCGATCTCGAGCACCGTATGCCCCGCGAGCGGCCCGGCGGCGCGGGCGATGCGGCGGGTGAGGTTGAGGTCGAGCAGGAAGTTCTGACCGAGGGACTTTCGGGCCGCGAGACCATGCGCGGCGATCACGCTGCGTAGCGGCGGCAGTCCGTCGTCGCTCTCGTCGTCCATCGCGCTCAGGCTGCCTCGGCGCGGGCGCGCGCGGCGGCGAGGCGGGCGGCGAGGTTCAGGGCTTCGACAAGGCTTGTCGCGTCGGCAATGCCCTTGCCCGCGATGTCGTAGGCCGTGCCGTGGTCGGGCGAGGTGCGGATGAAGGGCAGGCCGAGCGTCACGTTCACGCCCTTGTCGAAGTCGAGCGCCTTGACCGGGATGAGCGCCTGATCGTGGTACATGGCAAGGGCCACATCGTACCGCGCGCGGGCAGCGGCGTGGAACAGCGTGTCGGCCGGGTGCGGCCCGGTTGCATGAATGCCCGCGGCACGCAGCGCTTCCAGCGCCGGGCGGATGACCTTGGTCTCCTCGTGCCCCATGGCGCCTTCCTCCCCCGCATGGGGGTTGAGACCGGTGAAGGCGAGGCGCGGCTGGGCCAGCCCGAAATCGCGGCGGAGCGCGTCGGCCGTGATCCGGCCGGTCTCCACAATCAGCGCCTCGGTGAGGATGCCGGGGACACGGGCCAGCGGCTCATGGATGGTGATGGGCACGGTGCGCAGCGTAGGTCCCGCAATCATCATGACCGTGCGCTCAACGCCGCCGAGCTCGGCCAGGAACTCCGTGTGGCCGGGGAAGGCAAACCCTGCACCCTCATAGAGCGCCTTCTTGTTGATGGGGTTCGTGACCACCGCCGCAGCTTCGCCTGCGCGGGCGAGAGCGACCGCCCGTTCGATAGCGGAGATCACGACCGGCGCGTTGGCGGCCACCGGCGCGCCAGGCGGCGCCGGTGCTGCGAGGGGATGGGGCAGCACCGGCACGGCCTCGGGCCACACCGAAGCCGCCTCGCCGGGGGTGCTGATGGCGCGTATCGGCGGGGCTTCGGGCAAGGCCGCGAGCCGCTGGGGATCGTCGATGAGGAAGAATGGGTGCGTGACGCTTCCGCCCGCCCAGGCCTTCAGCGCGATCTCCCCGCCGATGCCGGCGGGGTCGCCCATGGTGAGCGCAAGCGGGGGTAGAGCGGCCATGGGCTCAGCGCACCTCGATAAGCGCGTCGCGCCGCAGCTCCTGCAGGAGACCTTCGGCGAGGCGCTCGCTCTGCTCCTCGATGATCGCGCGGCGCACCTGTTCCCGCAGCTCCGGGTCGTTCACATCGCCGGTCTCGCCCCCGCCGCGCCGGTCCACGAGGCGGATGAGGGAGAGGCCGCCCGGCACCGGCAGCGCCTCACCCACCTCCCCCGGCTGGAGGCGCTGGAGGCGTTCGTTGAGCTCCGGGGGCAGGGTGGCGCTGGAGACCCAGCCCACCTCGCCGCCCGCCTGGGCGCTTGGGGCGCTCGAGAAGCGGCGCGCCGCGGCGGCGAAGTCTTCGCCATTGGTGAGCTCGCGCTGCAGCCGGTCCGCAAGGGCGCGGGTCTCCGCCTCGCTGCGGCCGTCTCCGGTCATCGCCAGGCCGATCTCCTGGATGCGATAGTCGGTCCGCCCGCCGCCGGAGAGGGCGATCTCGCTGTCGATCTCAGCCTCTCCAGGCTCGATACGGTTGGCGAAACGCGTCCGCACCACCTCGTTCCAGACCATGCTGGCGCCGATGAAGTCGTCGACCGCCTGGCGCGTGATCCGTTGGTTCTCGAGCAGCGCCTCGAGCTCGCCCGGCCGGGCGCCGAGCTGGCCCGCAATTTCTTCGAAGCCGCGGGCGATGGCGTCGCCAGTTGCCTGCAGGCCGAGGCGCCGGCCGGCTTCGAGTTTCAGCCGGTCGTCGACGAGGCGGCGCAGGGCCTCTTCCCTTAGCGCCTCCTCGCTGGCTGCTGGCAGGCCGAGCACGCGCAGCAGGCGGACGCGCTGCTCGAGGTCGAAGCCGGTGATCGCGCTGTCGTTCACTACGGCGACTGGGCGAAGCAGCGTGCTCGATGTCTGCGCAGCGGCAGGAGACGCGATGGCAAGAGCCGCGAGCAGAGCAGAGGCGAGGAACGGGCGGATAAGCATCATCAAGGATCCGTTGGCAGCCGATCGGTTGCGCGGTTCTACGCGCGGCCAGGGCTTAACGGTCGGCGCCGATGAGCGCCCGGCTTGTGAAGTCGGTAGCCTGAGACGCCCCAGAAAGCGAGTCGCCGAAGCCCGCGAAGGTGTTCGGCGCGAAGAGCCCCTGCCGTTCGTTCGAGGTGCCGAGGGTCAGGAGACGAAGCTGCAGGCCGAAGGAGGTGCTGGCGGGCGTGTCTTCGCTTTCGGTGAAACGGCGGCGGATGAAGAGGTCGATGGCGCAGCATTCGTTGGCGAAGGAGACCTGACCGCCGATCTCCACGAATTCCTGCTCCTCGAGGTCGCGCTGCATGTAGCTGGCGACGCGCCATTCCGGCGTCACCTGCAGGGCGCCGAGGGCCGTGACCTCTTCACGATCGGTGGAGGCGGATGTGAAGGGGCTCTCCTCCAGGAACACATAGCCGGCGGAGAGGCTCGCGGGGCCGTAATTGACGTTGCCGAAGACCTCGTTCCTGTTGATCTCACCATCGCCAGCAATGCGCATTCGGTGGCGGACGCTGACGAAGCCCTTGTACCCGGCGGACCAGCTCGTCACCCAGTCGGACAGTTCACCCTCCAGCCCGGTGCCCTCCAGGAACTCGTCCGCCTCGGTGAAGCGGACGCTGCGCCCGAAGGTGGCGTCGAAGCGCAAGCCGTCCGCCGAGAGGCGCTCGTAGCGCATGCCGAGGTTGAAGCGGGGGCCTTCTTCGAAGCCGTCGAGCCCCGAGAAGTGCGATGTGTCGAAGAGGTTCAGCTCGTCGAACTCGGTCTGCTGGCTGTCCTCGTTGATGATATCGTCCCCGTTGCCGCCATAGGGGGCCGCGATGAACTGGACGATGGGCTCGACGATATGGGCGCTGCCGCTCTCCTGCTCCCAGATGAAAGGATAGCGGGCTTCCACCCCGGCGAGAGGGGCGAGGCGGAGGGACGTATCGTCCTTGCCGCTGCCCGCATCGGTGAAGCTCAGGAACAGGTCCCCCCGCAACTCACCGAAGCCGCGAAGGGCAAGGCCCTGGGGCGTGATCCATTCCCGTTCCCAATCCGCGCCGAGGCTGATGCGGGTAGTGTCCGTCCCCTCGTTCCGGAATAGGGTCTGCGTATCGGCGAAGAGGCCAAGCTCGCCGCCCACCGTGGGCAGGACGAACTCGCGGCGTACCGCAACGTCCGGCAGCACGCGCGGGATGTCTCCGGCCGGCTCGTTGTCGCGGAGCGACTGGAAGTAGATCCCGGTCACCTCGTAGAAGCCGTCCTCCCAGTAATTGCGAAGGAAAAGCTCGGAGGTCAGCCGGTCCTCGTTCGAGATGTCGAAGAAGCGGAGATAGGCGTCGTCGGAGGAGAACTTGATATCCCAGCCCCACTCCGCGCCCTGGTCCAGGTCATTGAAGCTGAAGAGACCGTCGGTATCCACGTGGCCCTCGAACTTCACGCCCTCGCCCCGGAAGCCGGTGCCGCCGCCCGACCCCCGGAAGCTTAGAGAGCCGGAGCGGAAGGCGCGGCGGTAGATCACATCCATGAAGCTGCCGTCCTCCGTGGTGAAGAACGGCTGGAACGTGATGTCCGACTGCTCGTCGATCACGACGTAGAAGGGCACCCGGACGCCGAAGCCGTAGTTCCCCGAGCCGGGGCTCGGGATGAGGAACCCGGTGGCACGCTCGATCGTCGGGTCCGGATGCTGGAAGTAGGGCAGGTAGAGCACGGGCACGCCGAACACGTCGAAATACGCATCCTCGTAATGGATGATCCGAGCCTCTTCATCGTGGATCACGCGGCGGGCCCGGATGCGCCAGAGCGGCGTGGGGTTCTCGGCGCAGACCTCGCAGGGGCTGTAGACGGCTTTGGAGAGGGCGTTGTAGCGGTCGTCCACCCGCCTTGCCTCGACCGCGGAGAGCTTGGCCGTGGTGTCCCGCCCGATCACTGAGCGGGCGCCTTCCACCAGGCCGTCCACCAGATCGGCATCGAGATCGGCCACATCGGCGAAGACGGTGCTGCCCTCGGGGTCGCGCAGGACGATGTTGCCCTCGGCACTGATCCGTTCGGTGCGGCTGTTGTAGACGATACGCTCGGCGGTCAGCGTCCGGTCGCCATAGTAGACTTCGACGTTGCCGGCGGCGGTGACGATGCCGGTGTTGCTGTCGTACTCGATGCTGTCGGCGATGAGGGCGACGGGCAGGTCCCGTTCGATCTCCGCCCCACCGGAAAGCTGCGCTTCGGCGACGGGTGTGGCGATCGCCGCTGCGATCAGGCAGGCGGCGCCAAGGCCGGCGCGCAGGATCCGGATTACCGACAAGACTGCCCCGTTGAAGCCCCTGCGGCCCGGTGGTCGAGCCGCCGTTTATTATTCTGTATACCCTAGCCGTCTTCGAGTTGAAGGAGAAGCCCGAGGGCAAAGAGAACGGCGGCCGTCGGCGGTGCCCAGGCTGCCACAAGTACGGGCACGGTACCCGATGCGCCGAGGGCCTGGGCGAGGTCCGACAGGAAGAAGTAGCCGAAGCCCGCGAAGACGCAGCCAAGCGCCATCGCGCCGAGCCCGCCGAAGCGGACATGACGCATGGAGAAAGCCGCGCCGATCAGCACCATCGCGCAGAACACCACCGGGATGGCCAGAAGGCTGTGCCAATGCATCCGGTGCCGGGCGGAGGAGAAGCCGCTCTCGTCGAGCAGCGCGATGAACTGGGGCAGTTCCCAGAACCCGATGGTGTTGGGGGCGGCGAAGCTCTCCTGTATTCGCTCGGGCGTGAGATCGGTCGCGAGCCTCAGCTCTTCCAGGCTGGTCGATTTGGTCTCGAGGACCGCGCCCTCGTCATCGTCCGGTGCGGGGGCGACATCGGCGAAATCCCATCGCCTCACCGCATTGAGGCGCCAGGCGGCCACTTCGAGCACGGCTGTTCTCGCCTCCAGGCGGCTCACCAGACGGTCTTCCTCGTCGAACTGGAAGACGCTGACCCCCCAGAGACGCTGGATGGTGGTGGAGGCCCGGTCCGCACGGATCACGGTTTGCCCCGCCCGGCCACCCTGCCGGAGCCACAGCCCTTCTGCCGAGACGGAAAGGGACGATGAGGACCGGCCGAAATAGCGCTCCTCAAGCGCCTGGAAGCGCTCGGCAAAGGCGGCCGAGACAGGGTTGTAGACCGAGAAGGTGAGCACCCCGAGAAGGGCGGCGGAGAGCACCGCGGGCGTGAGGACCGCCCAGACCGAGACGCCCGCCGCCCGCGTCACCACCAGCTCCGACGAACGGGCGAGCCAGGCGAAGCAGGCCATGGAGGCGAGGAGCACGGTGAAGGGGGCCGCTGCGATGGTGATCACGGGGGCATGGAGAAACGCCATCCCGATCAGGTCGACAAAGCCGGCATTCCCGTCGGAGTTCTGGTTCATGCGCTCCACGAGGTCGATGATCACCACCAGGATGAACACCGCCACGAAGGCCAGGATGGCCACCCGCAGGAAGCGCCGCGCGATGTAGAGCCCGAGCGTCCAGGTCACGCGCCGCCCTCCAGCGCCGGGGCGGGGGCCGCCGCGCGGCGGCGGGGCGCCATGCCGCGGCCAGAGAGCAGCCAGAGCGCGATCGCGATGCCGATGAGGGGCGGGACGTAGAGCGATGGCCAGAGCGCCGCCTCGCCGGCGGTAACGCTCTTCGCCGCGAGGCCGAGCACGCGCAGCACCACCGCGACGGCGACGGCGCCGAGAACACGCCCGAGGAAGCCCTGCCGCCTGAAGCCGGCGGAGAGCACCACGGCAACCGCGAGCATCGGGAGCGCCACGGCGTAGAGCGGGGCCGAAAGCGCCTCGTGCGCCTCCGCGTAAAACTCGCCGAGCGGGCGGAAGCGGCGCTTCGCCTCTTCCTCCGTCATGCCCAGAAGCTGGGGTAGGAACATCTCGCTGGGCTTGCGCAGACGCTCCCCATCCTCGCTGGCGAACTGAGCGAGGTCGTAGCCGAGCTGCTCGAAGCGCAGGATCGAGAGCGTCTCCGGCTGGTCCGCCACCTCGAACTGTGCGACGCCGTCGAACATCACAAGCCGCGTGCTGCCCACATCCGAGAGGAGGACCGCCCGTTCGGCCGTGTAGGTGGCAAGTTGTGCGGGGTCCCGCCGGTCGTGGATGAAGACGCCGTCGAGCGCGCCCTGCCCACCGATGGTGCGGATGAAGACGGTAACGCCATCGGACGGCGTGATGAACGCCCCTTCGCGCAGGAAGGCTGCCGCCACGTCCCCCCGGACCTCCGAGATCCGGTCCCGTATCTCGCGCTGGCTGTGGGGCACGACGTAGATGGAGATGGCGAGGAGCACTGCCAGTAGCGTTCCGGTGAACATCAGCACCGGCCGCAGGAGTGCGAGGCCCGAGATCCCGGCCGCGAACATCACCACGATCTCACTGTCCCCGAATAGCCGGTTGATGGCGTAGAGGGTCGCAGCGAAGGCGGCGACGGGGAGCACCACCGTCATCACCCGGGGCAGGAGAAGTGCGGTGAACTCCAGGAAAACTAGCGCCGACTGACCATTGTTCACCACCGTCTCGATCACGCGGAGCGACTGGCTGAGCCAGATCACGCCGGTGAAGACGAGCACGAAGAACAGGAAGGGCCCCGCGAGCTGGACGTAGACGTAGCGGTGCAGGCGGTTCACTGCGCGCTCCCGGCGGCCTCGGCTTCTGCCGGCACGGCCGGCGGAGCAGAGAATGGCGTGCCAGCCTTGGTGCGGCAAGGCGTCGCTCAAAACGAACCAGAGTGGGAACGCCTTGGCGCCACGTAGCGCTGGCCAAAGGTCGCGGCGCTGGCCAGTCGTGCGGCGGCGCGCTAGGTGAGCGGAAACAGCCAGCGGAGCCCAGCATGACGCCTCTTCCCAATATCGCCTTCGACGCCGAGGACGGCGCCGACATCGCTCAGCTGGAGGGCACGCTCGTGGTGCTGGCCGGTTCGGACGGCGCGCTGATGCCCGCCGCTGCAGCGGCAGATGCGGCGATGGGCGGCGGCCTTGCACGCGCGCTCGGCGATGAGAGCTTCAAGGGCAAGGCAGGCGTTGTGGGGAGCTTCGCCTTCCCCGCCGGGCTTGCAGCCAGCCGCGTGGTGCTGGCCTGCCTCGGCGCGGAGCCGGACGCCGCCGCCGCCCGCCGCGTGGGTGGTGCCGTGGCAAAGGCGCTCGCGTCGAAGGGGCCGGTCACCCTCGCGGTGGCGGGCGCCGATGCGGGTGCGGCGGCGGGGATGGTGCTGGCTGTTGCGCTCAGGCTCTACGACTTCCGCGAATACAAGAAGATCGAGGAGGACGCGCCCGCGCCGGGCCCCCGCGCCATCCGCGTGCTTGCCGAGGCGCCGGAGACACTGGCGAGCGAGAGCCGGGCGCATATGGCGCTGGCCGAGGGCATCTACTTCACGCGCGATCTCGTCAACGAGCCTGCCAACCGCCTGACCACCGGAGAGTTCGCCGCGCGCCTGGCCGCGATGCAGGAACTGGGGCTCGAGGTCGAGATCCTCGGTGAGCCGGAGCTTGAGGCGCTCGGCATGCGCGCGCTCCTGGGTGTCGGCCAGGGCTCGGAGAGCGAGACCAAGGTCGTCACGATGAAATGGAACGGCGGCGGGGACGAAGCGCCCTTCGCCCTCGTCGGCAAGGG
>JBCBEP010000012.1:0-46745 GCA_038528605.1 Pseudomonadota bacterium | reverse complement strand
TGCTCGTTGAGCCCTGCGCCGAAATAGTCCGTCCCCTCCTGACCCGAGACGTCGCTGAGGACGCGCAGCAGGGGGACGGGCGGGATCGTCTCCGGCGTGAGGCGCTCGGCGATCGCCACCACCCGCTCCCAGTCGAGTTCCGCGCCCTCGAAGACCGATGGATGGGCGACGCCGGTGAGGTAGACCTCGGGATCGTCCGCCACCGCGTTCATCGCGCGGCGCAGGATCATCTGCAGGGTCGGCGCGGTGATGTTGCGCTGGTCGAGGAACGCGCGCGTCTCTGGCGACATGGCCGCGAGCGCGTAGAGCGCGCCTACGAGGAGACCGTACTCTGAGGCGGACGACCCCTGGCTGACCATGTAGAGGGGCGTGTTGGCAGGGAAGACATCGCCCTTGCCCCCTTCCGACACCGGGTCGTGATCCCGATGCTCGGGGAAGAAGTAGAGGTGATCCGCCAGATAATGCGCCGAGAGGCCTTGCGGGCCAAAAGGCTCCGTCAGCGCCGCACGCGCCTGGCTCCGCCAGTTCCGGCCCGTGCGCGCCGTGGAGGAGTTCCCGATCGTGACGGCGTTGAAGAAGAGCGAAAGGTTCAGGCCGTAGTCGAGCTGCGACGCCTTCGCCGCGCGCGCGTATTCCACGAAGGAGAGCTGCGGGAACCGCTCGCGGTGGAGCGTGACGTGGTCCCGGTCCCGGTTGTCGTAGAGCACGCCCGCAAGGCCTGCCGCCTCGCCCGCCGCGATCCGTGCGGCGAGCCGGCCATTGAGCGTGCCCTCGGTCATGTCGCCGAAGCTTGCCCGGTCGGCCAGGGTCGGCGGGAAATTGAAGCGGCTCACCAGCCGGCCGAGGCGCTGGGACCATTGCGTGTTGGTGTGATCGACCTCTGCCGTCTGGCCCTCGACCCGCGCAGGGGCGACGATGCGCGGCCTGATGGGAAGGGGCTTGCGCCGGCGCGCGGTGATGTCGCGAAAGCCGGCATTGCTGCTGAGGTCCTTGAAGGCAGGCGATCTCCGCAGCGTGGAGACCTGATCGAAGCCGAGGTCGAGCGCGGTGTCGAGGGCGCCGAGCGCATCGTTCACATCGCCTTGCGCCGCGAGCAGGGCCGCCCGTGTCGCGTGAAAGTCGGCCACGAGCGGGTAGCGCCGGATCAGGGTCTCGATGATGCGCAGCGCCGTGGTGTACTCACCGCGGCGTGTCGCGAGGGTGACGATATCCATCTGTGCCTTCACGAAGGGCATCGTGAAGAGCGGCACGCCGGGATAGGATGGCACATCCGTGGGCACGTCGGCCCAGTCGATGGTATCGAGATCGACGGAGAGGTCCCCGCTCGACTGCGCAGAAGCATGGGGCGCGAGCGTGAGGGCTGCGGCGAGCAAAGCGCCGCCGACCGTAAGCGGGGCGGAAAGCGGCTTCGGCGCGAGGCGCGCAATCGAACAAACGAGTCGTCTCATGGCGCGAGCCTGCCCCGAGCGCCGGGCCGGCGAAAGAGGCATCCGCGTTACTGTGCCGGCGCCGCGCCGCTTTCGTAGCGCGATAGCAGGTCCTCGAGCACATCGTCCCGCTCGCCTTCGGGCGTGGGCGGTGGTTCGGGCGTGCGCGCACGGGCCCGTTCGGCCTGCGCCGCGCGGCGGGCGCGGCGGCGCCATTCGAGGCCCTCGAAGGCAAGGCGTTCGGCCAGACGGTCGGCGAAGACGGTATCGATCCCGGCTTCCGGTGGCGCGGCGCGGCGCATGCCCTCGCGCTCCCGAAAGCGCGTGATGGCCGCCGCCGTCCGCGGGCCGAGGACACCGTCGACGGGCCCGACAGCGTAGCCGAGCGCCGTGAGCCCCGCCTGGGCCTGGCGCACGGGAATGGCGGTGGCAGCGGACCCGGCCTGGGGCGAGCCGTCCATACCGCGCAGCTCATCGCAGCCTGCGGCGAGCAGCAGAAGGATCACCGCGAACACGGGCGGAAGGACACGCAGAACACGTCTCGCAGGGGCATCGCTCCCCCATGCCAGCGCCAGCATCGCATCCTCCCATGCCGACCTGCCCTCAGTGGCGGAACGCTATCCGATCCATCGCGATATGGGGAGAGTAAGAAGGGAACGCCCCGGCCAAAAACTGGCCGGGGCGTGGGCTTGTGGGACCGTCTGTGGAGAATGCGCGGGGCGTCCGTCAGTTCCCGCCAGCAGCCACCTCCCGATCGAGGAAGTCGAGGATCTCGGCGGCGATGAAGTCACCGTGGCTCTCGAGGGCGAAGTGACCCGCATCGAGGATGTGCAGCTCCACGTTCTCCAGATCGCGCAGGTAGGGGTGCGCCCCGGCCTCGGGGAAGATCACGTCACCCTTGCCCCAGGTGATCAGCGTGGGCGGCTGATGCTCGCGGAAGAGCGCCTGCCAGCTGGGGTAGAGGTCCACGTTCGTCCGGTAGTCGTAGAAGAGGTCGATCTGGATTTCCTGATTGCCCGGCCGGTCGAGGTAGTACTGGTCGGTGATCCAGGCGTCGGGGCTGATCACGGCGGGGTTCGGGACGCCGTGGGTGTACTGCCACTCGGTCGCCTCGACCTCGAGGAACGGCCGCAGGGCGTCGCGCTCCGCCTGGCCGTTGTTCTTCCAGAGCGTGCGGATCGGGTCCCAGAACTCCTGCAGGCCTTCGTCATAGGCGTTGCCGTTCTGAACGATGAAGGCGGTGACGCGCTCGGGGTCGTTGGCGAAGACGCGGAAGCCGACCGGGGCGCCGTAGTCCATGAGGTAGAGCGCGAAGCTGTCGACGTTCTTGGCCTCGATGAAGCCCTCCACCACCGTGGCGAGGTTGGCGAAGGTGTAGTCGTACTCCGTATGCGCCGGCATGGAGGAGCGGCCGTAGCCCGGATAGTCCGGCGCCAGCACGTGATAGCGCTCGGCAAGCTCGGGGATCAGGTTGCGGAACATCTGGCTGGAGGTCGGGAAGCCGTGGAGCAGCAGCACGGTGGGCCGGCTCGGGTCCCCCGCCTCGCGGTAGAAGATCTCGAGCCCGTCGATCGTGACGGTCTTGTGCTCGACGACGGCGCTGGGGGCGACGGCGACCGGATCGGCGGCATACGCGACCGGTGCGACGCTGGGCAGCGCGGTGAGGAAGGTGCCGGCGGCGAGCAGGGCGGCGGCGGCGATGCCGGCGCTGCGGCGGGTGAAGGTGTTCGCGGTCATGGCAGTCTCCTTGTCTCGTCTCGGGCGGCGTCCGGGATGGTCGCCGTCGTTGCGGTTGGATTTACGCGGTCCATGCGCGAGCGATAACTGACTTGTAATGAGAATGACTGTGAACGAATTAGAGACAGAAGGGTGGAGTGCTCTTCAGTCGGCCATCGTATGGTCGCGGCGCCGAATGCTCATGGCTCACCGCCACGGTGCCTGTGGCCGCGGGGTGCTTCTCTCGCGTTCTTGGCGGATGTTTTCAGAGTAGCCCGCTGCTGCGACGGCCGCGGTGGGGCGGCTCAGTCGGGCGTGAGCATGTAGCCTTCGCCGCGGACGGTTTGGAGGTAGCGGGGGCTTTTGGGGTCGGTTTCGATCTTGCGGCGGAGGCGGGTGATCTGCACGTCGACGGCGCGCTCCTGCACCTCGCCGGTGGTACCGCCAAGTTCCTCCGCAAGGCGCGTGCGGCTGACGGGCTCGTTGGGCTGGAGCGCGAAGACGCGCATGAGGGCCTTTTCGGAGGAGGTGAGGCGGATGAGTTCGCTCCCCCGCTCGAGCGCGCCCCGCACGAGATCGTACTGGATATCGCCCAGCATCAGCACCTTGGGCTTCTCCGGCGGCTCGACCGGCGGGGCCGCGCGGCGGAGGACAGCGGCGATGCGGAGGAGAAGCTCGCGGGGCTCGAAGGGCTTGGCGAGGTAGTCGTCCGCCCCGGCTTCGAGGCCCTCGATCCGCTCCTCGGTTTCGGCCTTGGCGGTGAGGAGGAGGATGGGCGCCTCGATGCGCGCCCGCATGCGGCGAGCGAAGCTTACGCCATCCTCGCCCGGCATCATCACGTCCAGCACCAGCATGTCGAAGGAGAGGTTCTCGAGCAGCCGCTCCGCATGGGCGGCGTCGCGCGCGGCGGTCACGAGGTAGCCGTGGCGGAGGAGAAAGCGGCGGAGAAGCTCCCGGATGCGCGCATCGTCATCGACCACGAGCACATGCGCCTGCGGCTCGAAACCGGGCCCGCCAGGGAGCTCGCCCTGCAGCTCGTCGGTGAGCGTGACGCTCATCTCTCGCTCCGCTCGACGAGGCTGAGCACCGCCTCCCGTCCGCCTTCGTCGAGCATCGCGCCGAGCACGGTGCGGAAACCGGCCACCGCCTGGGGGCCGGCTTCGGAGAAGGCGCGGCGCAGACGCTCGCGCTGCGGGGCGGAGAGCGCGCGTTCAAGCGCCTCGCCTTCCGCTGTTAGCCTGAGGTTACGCTGGCGACGATCTGTCGCGCCGGTCGCGCTCTCCACCAGCCCGTCTTCGATCAGCTGGCGGAGCACGCGGTTCAGGGACTGCTTGGTGACCTTCAGGATATCGAGCAGCCCGGCGATCGTGATTCCCGGCCGGCGCTTGATGAAATGGATGGCGCGGTGATGCGCGCGGCCGTAGCCCCGCTCGGCCAAAACGGCGTCGGGGTCCGAGGTGAAGTCACGATAAGCGAAGAACATCAATTCGATACCCTGACGGAGCTGCTCCTCCGTCAAGAAAAGCAGCTGGTCGGAACGGTTCGACCCGCCCGCTGCCCGCTCTGCCCCGATCTTCGCATTCCCAGCCATGGCGCCACCTTAGCCGTAAACTTCGTACCGTGGAAAAACTTTCCACTATGGAATTTATGTAAGCCTTATTGACTGAATGCAATCGCAATGATAGCCCGCTCACCACTGGCTGATCTGTAGATTCTTTCGCGCAGCAGGCCTGATGCGACATAAATGGAAATGCCCGCGCAAATGCGGGCTGTGAAGGAGTACGACCCATGGCGCCCGGTTTCGCCTATGACGACCGCGACGGCTTCATCTGGATGGATGGCAACCTCGTCGAGTGGCGGCAGGCCAAGGTGCACGTACTCACCCATGCGCTGCATTACGGCTCGAGCGTGTTCGAGGGCGAGCGGGCCTATGGCGGCCGGATCTTCATGTCCGAGGCGCATTCGAAGCGGCTGCTGGCCTCGGGCATGGCGATGGACATTCCCATCCCCTACACGGTGGAGGAGATCGAGGCGGCGAAGCTGGCGACGATGAAGGCCAACGATCTTTCGGACGCCTATGTCCGCGTCGTCGTCTGGCGCGGGGCCGGGCCGGATATGGGAGTAGCGTCGGCGCGCAACCCGATCCGCATGGCGGTCGCCGCCTGGGAATGGGGTGCCTACTACGGCGATGCCAAGACCAAGGGCGCGAAACTCGCCATTTCGAAGTGGAAGCGGCCGAGCCCCGAGACGATCCCCTGCAAGGCCAAGGCGTCGGGCCTCTACATGATCTGCACCATGTCGAAGCATGCGGCGGAGGCCGAGGGCTGCTCGGACGCGCTGATGATGGACTATCGCGGCTATGTGGCCGAGGCGACTGGGGCCAACATCTTCTTTGTGAAGGACGGCGCCGTTCATACGCCCACGCCCGACTGCTTCCTCGACGGCTTCACGCGCCAGACCGTGATCGGCCTTCTGAAGGAAGAGGGCATCCAGGTCATCGAACGGCATATCGAGCCGCGCGAGCTGGAGGACTTCGAGCAGTGCTGGCTGACCGGCACCGCCGCGGAAGTGACGCCCGTGGGCCAGATCGGCGACTATAACTTCGAAGTCGGCGCCATGGCCCAGGACATCTCGCGGCGCTACGAACGCCTCGTCCGCGGCAACCACTGACACCGCCGACCCCGCCGGCGCGGTCCTACTCCGCGCCGGCACCCCGCGGTCACCCCGATTGCACGGCTAAGGGGCGCCGCGATCCATGACATCTTCGGGACGATCTGTGGCATTAAGCGCCGCAGGGCAGCGCCTGGCTACCGCGGCACAGGCGGTGCTTGTTTGGCCGCCTCTCGCGTTCTATGCTCGATCCTGTTGATAACCCGTGTCGGGACGGCGCCATTGGGGCGTCGGCGCGGGCTCGACGGAGGATCGTTCTGACTGGACAGATCGCAGCGGGCGCGACCAGCGTCCAGGCCCATGCGGCGGATGCCGAGGGCCAAACCGGAACCGGGGACATTCTCTCCCTCGTGCTCCACTCCCTCGATGCCGATGGCGCGGTTGACGTCGTCGAGATCGATCTCGCCGGCAAGTCCGACATGGCGGATCACATGGTGGTGGCTTCAGGCCGCTCCTCACGTCATGTCACGGCCGTGGCCGAGAAGCTGATCGACAAGCTGAAGGCGGAAGCCGGGATCAGGGCCAAGACCGAGGGGCGGGACAGCGCGGATTGGGTGCTGATCGATGCGGGCGACGTGATCGTGCATCTCTTCCGGCCCGAGGTTCGGGACTATTACCAGATCGAGAAGATGTGGATGACGGCACCGGATGCGCTGGCCCGCCAGGCCTGAGCGCCGTCTGGGCCTGCCGCCGCCATGGAGCTGCTGATCGCCGCCATCGGCCGCCTGAAGGGCGGGCCGGAGGCGGCGATGGTGGCGGACTATGCCGGGCGCGCCACGGCGGCTGGCCGGCCCCTCGGGCTCGGCCCGCTCGCGATTGCGGAGATCGACGACCGCCGTGCCCGCCGGGCGAGCGAGCAGGGCGAACGGTTGCTCGAGGCCGCTGGGGATGGCGTGGTCGTGGTGCTCGACGAACGGGGGCGCCAGCTCGCCAGCCCCGCCCTGGCCGACCGGATCGCGGGCTGGCGGGATGATGGCCGCCGGCGCGCGAGCTTCCTGATCGGCGGCGCCGACGGCCACGCGCCCGAGATCCGCGCACGGGCCGACCTCCTGCTGAGCTTCGGCCCCATGGTCTGGCCCCATGCCCTCGCCCGGGCGATGCTGGCCGAACAGCTCTACCGCGCCGTATCGATCCTGGGCGGCAGCCCCTATCACCGCGCCTGAACAGGGGCCGAACCAGGGGCCGACACCGCGAGAGCCAACGATATCCCGCCCGCCTGCGCCACGCCCGCGCATCGGCGGGGCGGGTGGGTGGGCGCCGATGCGGGGGCGTGGCGCAGGCGGGCGGCGCGTAGCGCGCGGCTTGACCCATGATCGCCGAGGGCCGATAGCCGCGCCTACAGCCGAGGAGAGACCCATGGCAGACCGTGCGCCCGAAGCCCAACCCGTCACCGGACGCCGCCCCGTGGTCCTCTGCATTCTCGACGGCTGGGGCGCCCGGGACCCGGCGGACGACCATGCCCCCCATCTCGCCGAGACCCCGGTCTTCGACCGTCTGATGGCAAGCTGCAGCCATGCCTTCCTCGATGCCTCCGGCGAGGATGTGGGGCTGCCCGCCGGCCAGATCGGCAACTCCGAGGTCGGTCACACCAATATCGGGGCGGGCCGCGTGGTCTGGATGGATCTGCCGCGTATCGACCGGGCCATCGCCGATGGCAGCTTCGCCGAGAACGCGGCGCTCGAGCGCTTTGCCGGGCAGCTGCGCGCCGAGGGCAAGACGGCACATATCCTCGGCCTCGCCTCGCCCGGGGGCGTCCACAGCCATCAACGCCACATCGCCGCCGCCGCTGCCGCGCTCTCGGCCGCGGGCGTGCCCATCGCGCTCCACCTCATTACCGACGGACGCGACGTGCCTCCGAAATCCGCGCGATCGCAGGTGGCGCGGCTCCTCGAGGACATCGCGGGGCTCGACAATGTGCGCGTCGCCACGGTGATGGGCCGCTTCTTCGCGCTCGACAGGGACAAGCGCTGGGACCGGGTGGCGGACGCCGTGGCCTCCATGCGCGAACAGGAAGGGCATGAGGCGCCGGACGCGCTCGCGGCCATCGACGCCGCCTATGCCCGGGGCGAGACGGACGAGTTCATCGCGCCCACATGCATCGTCGGCCCCGACGGCGCTCACGCCGATATCGCCGAGGGCGACGGTCTCTTCTGCATCAACTTCCGGGCGGACCGGGCGCGCGAGATCCTCGGCGCGCTCCTCAACGACGAGACGGAGGCCTTCGAGCAGACCAACCGCCACGCCGGCCACGCGCCCTTCGGCCCCGCGCTCGGCATGGTCAGCTACTCCGAGACGCTGGATAAGGTGATGGACGTGATGTTCCCCAAGGAGGACATCCCGGACACGCTGGGGGAGGTGGTCGCCCGGGCGGGACGCACGCAGCTCCGCCTCGCGGAGACGGAGAAGTACCCCCATGTCACCTTCTTCCTGAACGGTGGCGCGGAGGCCGCGCAGGTGGGCGAGCGCCGGCACATGGCGCCGTCCCCCAAGGTGCGGACCTATGATTTGGCGCCCGAGATGGCGGCGGCGGAGGTGGCGGAGGTGCTGGCGGAGGCGATCCGCGCGCGCACCGATCTCATCGTCGTCAACTTCGCCAACCCGGACATGGTGGGGCACACCGGCAGCCTCGAGGCCGCCATCGCCGCCTGCGAAGCGGTGGATCGCGGGCTCGGCCAGGCGCTGGAGGCGCTGGAGGCCGTGGGCGGCGCGATGATCGTGACCGCCGATCATGGCAATTGCGAGCAGATGCACGACCCCGAGACCGGCGGGCCCCACACCGCGCACACGCTGAACCGCGTGCCGGTGATCCTGGTCGAGCGGGGCGAGGGGGCGCCGGGGCAGGCGCCAGGGGCGGCGTTGGCGGACGGGCGGCTCGCCGATCTCGCCCCCACGGTGCTCGCGCTCGTGGGGATAGACCAGCCGGCGGCGATGACCGGGCGCTCCCTCCTGCGCGAGCGTTGAAGGCGGCCGCTCCGATTTGCGACGGCCTTGCCCCGGCGCGCGCGGAGGGCGATGCTGCGGCCATGCCTCTCGCCGCCATGCTCCGCCGTATGGTTCTGCCGCCCCTGATTGCGGCGGCGATGCTTGCGCTGCCCAGCCACGCCCAGTCCCCCCCGGCGCCGCGGCCCGCCCCGGGCGCGCTGCTCGACGATGCGCGCCGGGCGCTGGAGGAGGCGCGGCTGGCGCTGGAGCAGGGCGGCTCGGGCCGGGCGCGGCTTGCCGCCCTCGGCGCGGCGGTGGCGGCGCAGGAGAAGGCGCTCTCCGCCTATCGCGATGCCTCCCGCCAACTCGCGGGCCGGGCCGAGGCGCTGGCCGAAGGCATTGCGGCGGAGCGCGAGAGGATCGGCGAGCTGATCGCGGTCCTCCAGTCCCTCTCCAGCGCGCCCAAGAGCGCGCTCTTCGCCTATCCGGGCGGGCCGGTGCGGGCAGCGCGCGCCTCCATGCTGCTCGCCGCCGTGACGCCGGCGCTGGAGGAGCGGCGCGGCCTTCTGGCGGCGGAGCTCCGGCGGCTCGGCGAGGTGCGGGTGGCCGAAGCGGTGGCGCGGGCGGGCGCGACCTCGGTGCTGACGGAGCTTCAGGACCTGCGCGCGGAGACGGCGATCGCGCTCGAGGAGCGCCGCCGCAGCCTGCCCCCCCAGCGGCTGATGGCCGCACAGGCGCGCAACGCGGCACGGGATGCAGAGAGCCTCGCGGCGCTGGCCGAGACGCTGGAGCGCGTGCTGGGCGGTGCGCCGGCCGGGCCGGGCTTCGAGGGGCGCCGCGGCCGCCTTTCCCTCCCGGTTGCCGCCGCGCGGATTACTGGCGAGTTCGGCGATAACGACCCGTGGGGGAACCCCGGTGCGGGCCTGACGCTCGCCGCACCGCCCTTCAGCCAGGTCGCCTCGCCCGTGGATGCCACGCTGCGTTATGCGGGGCCCTTGCCCGGCTACGGCACGGTCGCGATCCTGGAGCCGGAGAGCGGATGGCTGCTCACACTCGCCGGCCTCGGGCGCATCGATCGCAAGGTTGGCGAGACCGTGCGGGCGGGCGAAAGGCTTGGCGATCTCGGGAGGGACTTGCCTGAAAGTTCGGAAATTTTACTTGCACCACAGGATGGGGATGATCTGATCACCCCAGCACAGTTATACCTTGAACTGAGGCAGGAGGGTGTGCCGGTCGACCCGGCCCCCTGGTTTGCCTCTTCGGACAGCGCCGCAGGGCGCCCATGATCGGAAGATGACCTCGATGCGGAAAACCCTACTGGCGCTCCTGGCTGGCGCCGCGATCGGAGCGGCGCTGCCGCAGCTCGTGAGCCATACCTCGGCGCAGGAGGACGCGCGCTCGACCTACGAGTATCTCGACCTCTTCGGCGATATCTTCGAGCGCGTGCGCGTCGCCTATGTGGAGGACGTGGACGAGCAGCAGCTGATCGAAGCAGCCGTAAACGGCATGCTCGCCTCGCTCGACCCGCACTCCTCGTACCTGCCCCCCGAGAACTTCGCGGATGTGCGCGAGCAGACGAAGGGCGAGTTCGGCGGCCTCGGCATCGAGGTCACGATGGAGAACGGCTTCGTGAAGGTCGTGGCGCCCATCGACGATACGCCGGCCGCGGAAGCGGGCGTGGAAGCGGGCGACTTCATCACGCATATCGACGGCGAGAGCGTGCTCGGCCTCAGCCTCTCGGAAGCGGTGGATCAGATGCGCGGGCCGGTCGGCTCCTCGATCCTCATCACCGTGAGCCGCGAGGGCGCCGAAGAGCCCTTCGACATCGAGATCGTGCGCGACACGATCCGCATCCGCGCCGTGCGCGCGCGGACGGAGGGCAATGTCGGCGTGCTCCGCATCACCACGTTCAACGAGCAGACCTCGAAGAACCTCGCCGAGGGCATCGAGGAGCTGAAGGAAGAGCTGGGCGACGATCTCGCGGGCTTCGTGATCGACCTGCGCAACAACCCGGGCGGGCTGCTGAGCCAGGCCATCGAGGTATCGGACGCGTTCCTCGAGACGGGCGAGATCGTCTCGACGCGAGGCCGCGACCTCGACGAGGCGGACCGGGTGAACGCACGGCCGGGCGACCTGGCTGCGGGCAAGCCGCTGGTGGTGCTGATCAACGAGGGGTCGGCCTCGGCGTCGGAAATCGTCGCCGGCGCGCTGCAGGACCATCGCCGCGCGATCGTCGTCGGCGCCAAGTCCTTCGGCAAGGGCTCGGTGCAGACGATCATGCGCCTTGGCGAGAACGGCGCGATCAAGCTGACGACCGCGCGGTACTACACGCCGTCGGGCCGGTCGATCCAGGCGCTTGGCATCGAGCCGGACATCCTGGTCGAGGAGCGCCGGGTCGCGAACTCCGAGGAGGAGAACGAGAACCGGCGCACGCGCTCGGAAGCCGATCTCCGGGGCAGCCTCGAGAACCAGCTCTCCGACAGCGAGCGCGAGCAGCTCGAGGAAGAGCGGGCGCGGCATGAAGCGACCGCGAAGCTTCGTGCGGAGGACTTCCAGCTCGCCTACGCGCTCGATCTGCTGACGGGTCTCGCCGTCTACGACAAGAGCGCCGAGCGCTGATCCCAGAACGGCGGGGGTGGCGATCACCCCCCCTTTTGCTTCGCGGCGGTCGCACCCTGCGTGCGGCCGTTGCTGACATTCGGAGGTCCCATGGCCGGCACCCCCAGCCCTGCGGAATTCGCTGACCTGCCCTACCGCCCCTGCGTCGGCCTGATGGTGCTGAACCGCGAAAGCCACATCTTCGCCGGGCAGCGCATCGACTCGAGCCAGGATGCCTGGCAAATGCCGCAAGGCGGGATCGACCCCGGCGAGACGCCGACGCAAGCGGCTCTACGGGAGCTGGGCGAGGAAACCGGGATCAGGTCCGATCGCGTGACGATCCTGCGCGAGAGCGCGCACTGGCGGGACTACGACCTGCCGCCGCACCTTGTGCACAAGCTCTGGAAAGGCCGGTATCGCGGGCAGACCCAGCGCTGGTTCGCCATCAGCTTCATGGGCGATGATGCGGAAATCGACATCGCCGCGCATGAGCAGGAATTCAGCCGCTGGAGCTGGATGTCTCCAGATGAGCTGATGCTGCGCATCGTGCCCTTCAAGCGCGACACCTACGGCGCCGTGTTCGCCGAGTTTGCCGATCTGATCGATCGCGGCCGCTGATCGCGCGGCGGCCCGTCACGTCGCGTCTGCGGTTTCGTCCAGCTCGACAACCGCCTGTGCGGGCTGGATGGCCGTGTTCCGCGGCGTCGCCGCGAGGAAGAGTCGCGTCAGCTCCGGCAGGTTCGACGTGCCGGTCTTCTCGAAAACCCGGGCACGGTGCACCTCGACGGTCTTGACGCTGATGCCGAGGATGATCCCGATCCGCTTCGAGGGGTGTCCCGCCGCCATCAGCTCCGCCACTTCCAACTCGCGTGGAGTGAGGCTGTAGAGGGGCGGGCCGCTTTCCCCATCATAGGGGCAGGTCTTGATGTCGTAGGGGCAGAGCTTCGCATCGCGCCGCACCGCAGCGCGCACCCGCGTGCGCAGGCTCTCAGGCTCGTTCGGCACCTCGATGAAGTCTATCGCGCCGTTCGCGATGACAGCTTCCGCGAGGTCATCACGGCCCCGCGGGATGAAGGCGACGACCTTGCCGTTCAGCACGGATTTTCGCAGCTGGCGTAAATGCGCCACAGTACTCAGTCCATCTTTGAAACAAATCCCGATCAGGTTGGCGCGCGTAAGCGTACGATGCGTTGGAATTGCTTCCATCGCCCGGCAACGCAGCGCGATCCCCATGGTCCCGATAGCTTCACGTAACGGGTTTATGCACGCATCCTCATCGCAAAACATCAATAACTCTTGCATCGGGGGCGTCATTATCAACCTCTGCACGATTAAGTCCCTGACCAAAACGTACAGTGCTGATGACGCAACGCACCAATTGGGGAATTCCCTAGGTTCCGTGGAGTGCGCGCAGCTTTCATTTTGGTATACCATATCAACGCCGCCGGAAATCGCGGCCGCTGCAGCGCATGTCGTCCCGGTTCGCGCAGACAACGCCAACAACGCCGACATTGATGAATTCAATAACCTTCGGCGACGGATTGGCGAAAAGCTGATGTCGGAGAATGCGCTGGCCATGAATTAGTGGCTGGGGCATCTTCCGCGACAGAAGCTGTGATCTTGAGTGATCCCGCCTGATATCGTGAAAGGACGGAACGCCATGGCGTGTAGACTGGTGACTTCGGGCTGTGCTGCGGCGCTGGGGCTGGGCATCGCCGTCGGAGCGCCCCTCATCGCCACGGCGCAGCAGGGCCCCCGTCCGGCCGTGGTTGTCGCCCCCGCCGAGGTTTCGGACCTGCGGCCTTCCGTGCGCTTCTCCGGCCGGCTGGTCGCGATCCAGCAGGTTGATATCCGCGCCCGCGTCTCCGGCTTCAT
This sequence comes from Pseudomonadota bacterium, assembly GCA_038528605.1. Taxonomy (GTDB): domain Bacteria; phylum Pseudomonadota; class Alphaproteobacteria; order Rhodobacterales; family Rhodobacteraceae; genus Thermohalobaculum. Next base: position 33,537 of record JBCBEP010000012.1, on the reverse strand, counting down.
CGAAACGGCTGAGTTCGAGGAAGGCGAGATCGTGGAGGCGGGCAAGCTCCTCTACGAGATCGAGGCGGAGCCGTACGAGGCCGTGGTCGCCCAGATCAAGGGCTCCATCGCGGCGGCGGAAGCAGAGCTGAAGCTCGCGGAGATCGAGCGGGAGCGGAAGCGGACGCTGGTGGAACGGGAAACGGTGGCGCAGTCGGAGCTCGACATCGCCGAGGCGAATGTCGGCAAGGTCGAGGGCGAGATCGCACGGCTGAAAGGGCAGCTCGATCGCGCCGCGCTGGATGTGAGCTACACGCAGGTGGTGGCGCCCTTCGACGGCATCGTGGGGCTTTCGGGCTATGATGCGGGCGCCTTCGTGGGGCCCGAGGCAGGGCGGCTGACCACGCTGACACGGCTCGACCCGATGACCGTGGAATTCCCCGTGCCCTCGGCGGTGCTGCTGCGCTACAGGGCGACGAGCGGGAGCGATAGCGAGGCCAAGGTATCGCTCACGCTGGCGGACGGTTCGACCTATGGCGAGGAAGGCGTGATCGACTTCATCGACGCCCAGGTTGCCCAGGGCACCGACACGGTCACGGTGCGCGCGGTGTTCGACAACCCGGATGCCCTGCTCCTCGACGGCGGGCTCGTGACGGTGGGGCTCGTGGGCTCAGACCCCCGGCCGGTGCTCAACGTGCCCCAGCAGGCGGTGCAGCGCGACCAGGTGGGCGCCTTCGTGATGCTGGTTGGGGCGGACGACACGGTGGAGCTCCGCCGCGTCGAGACAGGCCAGATCATCGAGGGGCGAACGGTGATTACCGGCGGCCTCGAGGAGGGTGACGTCGTCATCACCGAGGGCATCAACAAGGTGCGCCCGGGCATCGCCGTCGACGCCGCGACCGCCAGCGAAGGCTGACCCCATGATCTCCGCCGTCTTTATCGACCGGCCGCGCCTGGCGCTGGTCATCTCGATCGTCATCACCATCGCGGGGCTCGTCGCCCTTTTCCGCCTGCCCGTGGCGCAGTTCCCCGAGATCGTGCCGCCCGCGGTGCAGGTGAAGGCGTTCTATCCGGGTGCAGGCGCAGAGGTGGTAGAGCAGACCGTCGCACAGCCGATCGAGCAGCAAGTGATCGGCGTCGAGGACATGATCTACATGAAATCGACGAGCGGGGCGGATGGCAGCTACACGCTGACCGTTACCTTCGCGGTCGGCACCGATCCGGACATTGCCACGGTTAACGTCCAGAACCGGGTGAGCGCGGCGACGGCCTTGCTGCCGACGGAGGTGAACGCTACCGGTGTGACGGTGCGCAAATCCTCCCCCGCCGTCCTCCAGATCATCGCGATCTACGACGAGGACGACCAGTTCGACGACCTCTTCCTCTCGAACTATGCCACCATCAATCTCGTCGACAGCCTGAAGCGGGTGCCCGGCATCGGCGACGTGGCGGTGATTGGTGCGCGGGACTATTCGATGCGCGTCACGCTCGATGTCGAGCGCATGACCAATCTCAACATGACGCCGAACGACGTGGTGGCGGCGCTGCGGGCGCAGAACGTGCAGGCGGCTATCGGCCGGGTGGGCGCGCAGCCGCTGACGGACGATCCGACCTTCCAGCTCAATCTCGTGACCCAGGGCCGCCTCAGCACGGCGGAGGAATTCGGGGCCGTGGTGCTGCGCGCGGATCCCGACGGCTCCTTCGTGCGGGTGCGGGACATCGCGACGGTGGAACTCGGCGCGAAGAACTACGACGCCATCGCGAACTACAACTCCCAGCCCACGGTGCTGATCCAGATCACCCAGTCCCCCGGCGGCAACGCGCTGGCGATTGCGCAGGGCGTAGGCGAGGTGCTGGACAGGGTGCTCGAGGATGCGCCGGGCGGCGTTACCTACGATGTGGCCTACGACCTTACGAGCTTCGTCGAGGCCAGTATCGAGGAGCTGCAGACCACGCTCTGGCAGGCCTTCCTGCTGGTGATCCTGGTGGTCTTCCTGTTCCTCGGCTCGGCCCGGGCGACGCTGGTGCCCGTGGCCGCCGTGCCGGTGGCGCTGATCGGCACCTTCGCGGTGCTGCTGGCCATGGGCTTCACGCTCAACACCATCTCGCTCCTCGCCCTCGTGCTTGCGATCGGGACGGTGGTGGACGACGCCATCGTGGTGGTGGAGAACTGCGACCGGGTGCTGAACGAGAACCCGGAGCTCACGCCGCCCGAGGCTGCGCGCCAGGCGATGGTGGAGATCACCGGGCCCGTGATCGCGACGACCCTCGTGCTGCTCTCGGTCTTCGTGCCGGTGGCGTTCATCCCGGGCATCTCAGGCCAGCTCTTCCAGCAGTTCGCGGTCGCGGTCTCCGTCTCGGTTGTGATCTCGACGATCAACGCGCTCACGCTCAGCCCCGCGCTCTGCGGCCTGCTGCTGCGCCGGCAACAGGGCACGCCGAAGGGCCCGCTCGCCGCCATCTCCCGCGGGATCGACTGGACGCGGGACCGCTATGGCAGCGTCGCGGGTGCCATCGCGCGCCGGTCGATCATCGGCGTGGCGCTGCTCGCGGGCGCTCTCGGCCTCTCCGGCGCGCTCTTCGCCACGGTGCCCACGGGCTTCCTGCCGAGCGAGGACCAGGGTGCCTTCTTCGCCGAGGTGCGCCTGCCCGAGGGCGCGTCAGTCAACCGCACCGAGGCGGTGCTGCAGCGCTTCCAGGCGGAGGTGGCCGAGATCGAGGGCGTGCGCGCCATCATCGGCGCCAGCGGCTACAGCATCCTCGACGGTCTGGTGACGCCCAACAGCGCCTTCATGGCCATCGTGCTCGACGATTTCGCGGATCGCGCAGCGGGTGTCGACGCCTTCCGCGTGATCCGGCAGATGCAGGAGCTGGGGCTGACGGTGCGCGAGGCGCAGGTCTTCGCCTTCAACCTGCCGCCCATCATCGGCCTCGGAACCGCCTCTGGCTTCGAATACCAGCTCAACGATCTCGAGGGCCGCTCCCCGGCCGATCTCGCGGCCGTTGCCGGCGGGATCGTGATCGCGGCGAACCAGGACGAGCGGCTGGGGCCGACCTACTCGACCTACTCCGCGAGCACACCGCAGCTCTATCTCGAACTCGACCGTGAGCGGCTGCAAACCCTCGGGGTCTCGGTCAGCGACATGTTCACCACGCTGCAGGGCACCTTCGGCTCGCTCTATGTGAACGACTTCAACCTCTTCGGCCGGTCCTGGCAGGTGAACATGCAGGCGGCGGAGGCGGACCGCGACGCGGTGCCGGACCTCGACCGGCTCCATGTCCGCAACCGCGACGGCGAGATGGTGCCGCTCGCGGCGGTGGCGACGGTGCGCTACGTCGTCGGCCCCCAGTCGATCATCCGCTACAACAACTTCCGCTCGGTGACCGTGAACGGCACGCCGGCGGAGGGGGTCGCCTCCGGCACGGCGCTGATCGCGATGGAGGAGGTTTCGGAGACGACGCTGCCTTCGGGCTACGACTATGAGTGGACGGGCACCTCGCTTCAGGAGAAGGCAGCCGCGGGGCAGACGACGGCGATCCTCGCCTTCTCGATCCTCTTCGCCTACCTCTTCCTCGTCGGCCTCTACGAGAGCTGGACGATCCCCGTGCCGGTGCTGCTCTCCATCGCCTTCGGCGTGGCCGGCGCCCTCGGCGCGCTGCTCGTGGCCGGGCTTTCCTTCGATCTTTACGGGCAGATCGGGCTCGTTATCCTCATCGCGCTGGTGGCGAAGAACGCGATCCTGATCGTGGAGTTCGCGAAGCAGCGGCGGGAAGAAGGGGCCGAGATCGTCGACGCCGCCATCGAGGCGGGGCGCACCCGCTTCCGCGCAGTGATGATGACCGGGCTTTCCTTCGTGGCGGGCATCCTGCCGCTGGTCTTCGCCGTCGGCGCCGCGCAGATCACGCGCACGACGGTGGGCACCTCGGTCTTCGGCGGCATGCTGGCGGCAACGCTGATCGGCATCTTCGCCATCCCGGCGCTTTATGTCGTCTTCCAGTCCCTGCGCGAGCGCGGCAAGCGGATGCTGAGCGGGGGCGGGCGCAAGGTCGTCACGGAGAAGGGTGATGCGGATGAGGCGAGCAACCCATAGGCAGATGGCGAGCCTCTGCTTCGGCCTGGCGATTGCCCTCACGGTCGGCACGCTGGCGGCCCCGGCAGCAGCGCAGGAGCCGGTGGCGCCGGAGACCCTGCTGCGGCGGATGGCATCGACGATGATCGGCGCGGACACCATCGCCGTCACCGTCGAGGAGCTTTCCGATCGCGTCGGCAGCGACGGGCAGAAGGTGCTTGTGGCGGGGGAGGCCACGATCCGCGTCTCCCGGCCCGACCGATTGCTGGCGAAGGCGGTCTACGATGGGCGCCGGATCGATACGGGCTATGCCGGCAGCGATCTCCTGCTCCTCGACCACGACCGGGCAACCTACGGCACCTACCCGGTGAGCGGGCCGATCTCCGCAGCGCTGGAAGTGGTGTCGGAACGCTTTCGCGCCTTCGCGCCGGTGACCGAACTCCTCTCGGACGGGGTGCTCGAGAAGATCCAGCGCGATGTGGTGGTGATGCGGGATCTCGGCGAGAAGCCGGTGCAGGGCACCACGGCGCGCCATCTGCTCCTGCTGGGGACGACGCGGGACGTGCAACTCTGGATCCGGGTGGAGGAGCCGGTGCTGCCCCTGCGCATGGTGGTGACGGACGTGTCGGTGGCGAAACAGCCGCAGCGGATCTTCCACCTCACCGAATGGCGCCTCGGCGTGGAGATGGCGCCGGAAGGGCTTGAGCTGCGGATCCCCGAGGGCTACCGGCGCGAGGAGATCCGGACGCTCGACCCGCTGGAGTGAGCGACGGGCGGGCTATCGGGCCGAGCCGTCGCCCTCGGCCGGCGCATGCAGCGTGGCAAGCAGGTCGGCAAACCGGCTCCCCTCCCGCGTGAGGCCGAGGGCCGCGGCGGAGAGCGCCCCGGCCCTCGCCGCGCCCAGCACAGGCTCCGCGAAGCTGCGGTACTTGGCGGTGACCTCCCCCGCGTCGAACGGCCGCTCGGGCCCGCCGCGCGCATGCACGTCGCCCGAGCGGTGAACGATGCCGTCCTCCATGGTGATCGCCACATCGGCCCAGCGCGCTTCCGGGAACCTGGCCTCGTGGCGCGGCTCGGGCTCGGCGCTGGTGAGCGCGACGAGGCGGGCGACGGCGGGATCGGCCAGCCCCGCCCCGGAGATCTCCGCAAGGCCGATACGGCCATGCACGATCATGGTGCCCACGGCGAAGGCGAGGCTGTACTGCGCCTCGGAACTCGTCCCCGGCATGGTGGGGAAGAGCCGGACGGCGTTCTCGAAACTGCGGATGCGGATGGCCGCGATCCGCTCGGGCACCACCGCGCCGCTCGCGCAGATCTCGCGCACCGCGTCGATCGCCGGATGGGCCCAGCGGCAGACCGGGTAGGGTTTCACGTATTGCTCGGGCACATGCCAGAACCGGCCGAGATCCGCCCAGTGTTGCGCCGCCTCCGGCGCCTCGACCGTGACGGCAGGGGCGCCGGTGAAGCCCTCTTCGGCGAGAATGGCGGCGGAGAGCCCTGCCAGCCCGCCCCAGCCCGAGCCGTCATGCAGCATCGTGGGCGTCGCGATCTCGCGCATCATCTGGCTGCGGGGCCCGTGGTATTCGGCGATCCCGAAGGCCTGGCGCAGCATCTCCGCGCTGCCGCCGCGCAGGCGCACCGCCATGGCCGCGACGCCCAGGGCGTTCCACGCGCCGGAGGTGTGATAGTCCTCGACGCTCGCATGGAGCGCGATGCCCGCGCGCCCCGCTACCTCGTAGCCGACCACCAGCGCCGCGAGCGCCTCCCGCCCCGAAAGCGCCGGCAGTTGCTCCGCCAGGGCCGCGAGCGCGGGGACGGCCACGACGCCGATATGGCCCTTGGTGGGGTTGTAGCCGTCGTGCCCGTCGAGATTGTCGGTCTGCGTCGCTGCGGCGAAGATGGCGCCGGCGAGGGAGGCGGGGCGACCGTCGAAGAGCATGGTGGCCGCATCCTCGGGCCTGCCGGGTGCGAAGAGGCGCCGCGCGGTTTCCCGCCCGATGCGCCCTGCCTCCATGGGCGCGGCGGCGGCGCAGATGCCGAGGGTGTCGAGCAGGAGGAGGGCTGCGCGCTCGAGGACGGGTTCGGGGATCGCCTCCGCCGAAAGCTCGAGCGTGAAACGGGCGACGCTCTCGAAGGTAGCGCTGCTCGCAGCCCCGGAGGCTTGCTCGGCTTCGCGTAACTCCGCCATGGCCTTCATCCTTCTCTCTACGCGGCGTGTGCTGGCCGAAGGAGCCGGCCGCAGGGGATGCCGGCACTCGCCTGCCCAAGATGCGGCAGGGCCGCGAAGATCAGCGCCTGGTTCGATGTGATCACGGGCTTGCCCGTGTCCGCCTCCAGCGCCTCCACGATCTCGACGGCGCGCATATCGGTGCAGGAAAGGAGGATGCCCTCGGCCGAAGGGTGGTTCGCGCGCCGGCCGAGGGCGAACACCGCCTCCGGGGTGAGCGCGCCTTGGTCGTGATTGCCGAGGGTGCCGGGCATCTCCGCGCGGTGGACCGTCTCGATGCCCGCGCCGGACAGGAACGCCACCGCACGGTCGTTGAGGCTTGGCACATAGGGCGAGGCGAAGGCGATGCGGCCGAGGCCCAACCGACGGCAGGCGGCGAGGACGGCGCCGGCCGCCGTTACCACCGGGGCCCCCGCGAGATCCGCCGCGCGGGCGGCGAGCGCCGTGTCGAAGGCGGTGCCGTGGGCGAGGGTTGCCGAGGTGCAGCCATAGAGGATCACGTCCGGCCGCACACCGGCCACGAGGCGCAGGGGCTCCTCGAGGGCCGCTTCGCCAAGGCCACCCATCTGCGCCTCGTCCGGCACCGCATCCACGTCGTACCCGCCGAGGCGGGCGATGTGCAGGCTGACCCCTGCGGGCGCGAGGAGGGCGAGATCCGGCTCGAGATTGGTGTTGGTGAAGGGCACGAGGGCGGCGAGGCGCCCTGCCCCGCGGCCGCTCCCCCGCGGTGCGAGGCCGCTCATGGCGCCCCCTCCGCCGCCGTGAACGCCTCGATGGCCTTGGCGACGATGTCCATGCAGTCGGCAGCCCCGATCGTCGCCCGGAGGCAGTGCGGGAGACCGTAGCTGCCCATGCCGCGCAGGCTGATGTTGCGGGCGCGCAGGCTGGCATCGAGGGCGGCGGCGCGCGCGGGCGTGCCGAGATCGAGCAGCGCGAAGTTCGTGTGGCTGTCGGGAACCGCGATGCCTGCCCGGCGGAGGCGGGCGATGAAGCCCTCCCGCAGGCGGGCGGTCACCTCCACCGTCGCCCTCATGTAGGCCTGATCGCGCATCGCCGCCGTGGCAGCGGCCTGGGACGCCGCGGAGATGTTGTTGAGATTGAGCGTCTTGCGCACCTCGCCCGCGATCGCAGGCGGAAAGACGCCCCAGCCCACCCGGTGGCCCGCAAGCCCGAACGCCTTAGAGAAGGTGCGGAGCACGACGGTGTTGCCCTCAGCGACCAGCGGCCACGCGGGCGCTTCCGCTGCGAACTCCCCATAGGCCTCGTCGACCACGAGGAGCACATTTGCTGGCAGAGCCGCGCGAAGCCGCGCGATCTCGGCGGTTGGGATCGCCGTGCCCGTGGGGTTGCCCGGGTTCGCGAGCCAGACCACCGCGGTCTCGGGGCGGAGGGCGGCCAGCAGCGCGTCCACATCCACCGTGAAGGCCCGCTCTGGCGCCGTGTCGAAAGCCGCGCCGGTCAGCGCCGTGGCCGTGCGGAAGAAGGCATAGCCCTGCGCGGGTGCGAGCGCCCGGCGGCCGGGGCCGAGATAGGCCGCGGCGATGGCGGCGATCAGCTCCATCGAGCCCGCGCCGCAGAGGACCTGCTGCGCCGGAAGGGCGTGTTCGGCGGCGATGGCTTCGCGCAACGCCGTCCAGTCCGGATCCGAGTAGAGCGCGCTGCCGAGGGCGCGCGTGGCAGCCTCGATGGCGCGCGGGCTCGGCGGGCGCAGGCTCTCGTTCTGGGCGAGGGCGATGGGCGGCGGCCCGTCGGCGCGCGCGGGCACGGCGCGCGGATAGGGCGCCATGGCCGCGAGATGGGCCAGAGGCTCCGGCAGCGGCGGGTTCGGGATGGGATGGGGCGCGCTCACGCTTTCTTCTCCGCTCTCTTCGGGACGCCACTTGCCGGATCGCCGCCGTAATCATTGCGCGCAGCCTCCGGCGTCACGAGCCCGTTTGCGACATCCTGCGCCACAGCCTCGGCGGCGCGCAGGCGCGGCTCGCCGAAGCCGCCGCCGCCGGGCGTCTCGAACACGAGCGTCTCGCCGGGACCGATGCGGAGGGCTCCCTTGCCCGGCAGCGAGGGGCCGTCGTCGACGCGGATGCGGCCGGGGGCGCCGGGGCGGCCGCCCGCGCGGCCCGCGGCGGGATGGTCGATGCGCTCGACCGAGAGGAAGACGTTGAAGGCGTCCTGCCCCGCCGGCGTCACCTCGATCCGCTGGCCGAGGCCGCCGCGCCGCCGCCCTGCCCCGCCGCTGTCGGGCCTAAGCTCCCGGCGGAGAATGTGGATGGGCGCGACGCTTTCGCTGATCTCGACCTGGCTGCCCCAGACACCGCTTGGAAAGGCCGTGGCCGAAAGCCCGTCCCGCCCGGGCCGAGCGCCGGTGCCGCCATTGTGCGAGAGCTCCACCGCGAAGGCCTCGCGTCCGCCCCGCGCCACCTCGGGCGCGCTGCGCAGCGGCAGGTCCCACATGGCCGACGCGCCTTCGGCCGGCACACGGTCCGGCAAGGCCTGGGCGAGGCAGCCCAACACAAGGTCCGGCGTCATCTGGCCGAGGGTGTGGCGCATGGCGACGGCGGCGGGCGGCTGGGCGTTGAGAATGCAGCCGGGCGGGGCGGTGACGCTGAAGCAGCCGAGCGAGCCCGCATTGTTCGGGATTTCCGGCCCCACGATGCAGCGGAGCGCGAACACCGAGTAAGCCGTCGCGTAATTGAGCGGCACGTTGATGCCCTTGGGCGATGGCCCGGGGGAGCCCGAGAAGTCGAGGCTCATCCGGCCGTCCTCCACCGTCAGGGCCGCGTGGAGCGTGAGAGGCTGCTCGTAGCCGTCCACCGTCAGCGCGTTCCGGTAGGTGCCCGGCGGCACCGCGCGGATGGCGGCGGCCTGCCCGGCGCGCGATGTCTCGAGGATGTGACGGGCGAGGGGCGCGAGATCGTCGAGCCCGAACTCGTCCATCATGGCGACAAGGCGCGCCGCCCCGGTCTCGCAGCAGGCGATGAGCGCGTAGAGATCCCCTTCGTTCGCGACGGGCTCGCGGGAGTTCGCCTTCACGATGTCAATGAGGAGCGTGTTCAGCCTGCCCCCTTCGACAATGCGACAGGGCGGGATCAGCAGGCCTTCATCGTAGATATCCCCGCCCTCGGGCCCCATGCCCGTGCCGCCGAGATCGACGAGGTGCGAGGTGCAGGCGGCGAAGCCCACCAGGCGGCCCGAGCGGAAGGCCGGCATCATCAGCAGAAAGTCGTTGAGATGGCCGGAGGCGAGCCATGGATCGTTGGTGGTGAAGATGTCGCCGGGGCGCATGGTCTCGGCGGGGAAGCGGGCGCAGAGGGCGCGCACCGCCTCGGCCATGGTGTTGATATGGCCCGGGGTGCCGGTCACCGCCTGGGCGAGCATGGCGCCGTTCGGGTCGAAGATGCCCGCGGAGATGTCTCCGCATTCGCGCACGATGGGGCTGAAGGCGGCGCGCATCAGCGCCTGGGCCTGCTCTTCGACGACCGCGAGCAGGCGGTTCCACATGACCTGCAGGCGGGTGGTGGGAAGGGGTGCGCTCATGCTTTGGCCTCTCCAGTTGCTTCTGCGGCGGTGAGGATGAGGTTGAGGCCCGCGTCCACGGCGGCGACGAAGCCCGTGCCGACGAGCGTGGTGGTCTGCGGCTCGGTAATGAGCGCGGGGCCGGCGATGCGGTCCCCCGGCGCGAGGGCGGCGCGGTGGTGGATGCTGGCCTCGACGGGCCGGCCGGTCGCGTCGCAGGTGATCATGCGGCGCCCGGCCGGGGCCGGGGTGGACACGGCTTCGGGGCTGGGCGCCACGGCGGCGGGCGCTTCGCTGCTGCGGGTGGTGACGCGGACCGCCCAGTTGAGCACCTCGATGGCCATACCGGGCACGGCGCGGGTGAAGAGGGTCGCGTACGCGGCCTCGAACCGCTCCGCGAGCGTCGCGGCATCCGCCGCGGTAAGCGGCCGGCAGGGAAGCGGCACCTCGATCTCGTGGCCCTGCCCGCGATAGCGGAGGAAGGCGGCGCGCCGGGTCTCGCGCGCCGCATCGGGCGCGCCGGCCGCCACCACGCGCGCCGCCTCCGCCGCCATCTCCGCCAGCAGCGCCTCGATCGCGGCGGCATCGAACGCCTCCAGCAGGGTGTAGCGGCTGCGCACCCGTTCGAAGGAAACAGGCGCCGCCAGGAAGCCGATGGCGGAGCCCACACCCGGATTGGGTGGCACCAGGATCCGGCGCACCCCGGCCCGGCGGGCTACGCGCGTTGCATGAAGCGGCCCGTTGCCGCCGAAGGCGATCATGGTGCGCTGGCCGAGATCCTTGCCGGACTCCACGCCATGCATGCGCCCGGCCGCTGCCATGCTCTCGTCGACGATCTCGCTGACCCCGAAGGCCGCCGCCGCTGCATCGAGCCCGAGCGGGCCGCCGACCCGCGCCTCGAGCGCCGCCGACGCGAGCGCCGGGTCCACGGCGAGGCGGCCTTCGGCAAAGCTTGCAGGGTCGATATAGCCCATGGTCACGTCCGCATCCGTCACGGTCGGCTCCTTGCCGCCACGGGCGAAAGCGGCGGGACCCGGCTCGGCGCCCGCGCTCTCGGGGCCGACCGTCAGCCGGCCGAGGCTGTCCGTCCCCGCCAGGGAGCCACCGCCCGCGCCGATTTCGATGAGCTCCACCACGGGGATGCGCACGGGCATGCCGCTGCCTTTGACGAAGCGGGCCGCGCGGGCGATCTCGAAGCTGCGGGCGGTCTGGGGCGCGGCGCCGTCGATGAGGCAGAGCTTGGCGGTGGTGCCGCCCATGTCGAAGCTCAGCACCGCCTCGAGCCCAGCGGCCCGCGCCACCTCCGCGGCCAGGATCGCGCCACCGCAGGGGCCGCTTTCCACGAGCCTGATGGGCAGGCGCCGGGCGGTCTCGACCGTCGTCATCCCCCCGCCCGAGGTCATGATCATGATCGGGCAGGCGAGCCCTTCGGCCGCGAGGCGCGCCTCGAAATCCGCGAGATACGCCTCCATCAGGGGCTGCACATAGGCATTGGCGACGGTGGTGCAGAGCCGCTCGAACTCCCGCGCCTCGGGGCTGACCGCGGAGGAGAGCGAGAGGCTGAGGCCGGGACGCGCGGCAGCGAGCGCCTCGGCAAGACGCTCTTCATGCGCGGGATTTGCGTAGGCGTGGAGGAGACAGATGGCGACCGCCTCGGCCCCGGAGGTATCGATGGCCGCGATGAGGGCGGGGATCGCCGCATCGTCGAGCGGGCGCAGTACCCGGCCCTCCACGCTCATCCGTTCCGGGACGGTGAAGGCACGTGCCCGGGGCACGATGAGGTCGGGCTTCTCGATATCAATGTCGTACTGCGCGTAACGGCGCTCGTAAGCGATCTCGAGGATGTCCCGGAACCCTTCGGTCGTTACGGTCGCCACGCAGGCGCCGCGCCGTTCGATCAGCGCGTTGGTGGCGAGCGTTGTGCCGTGGACGAAACCGCGGACCGCGGGCCAGCCGAGGCCGAGGGCTGCCAGAACATCCCGCGCGCCGGTAAGCGCCCCTTCCGCCGGTTCCGCGGTGGTGGGGGTCTTCGCGGTAGCGACCACCCGGCCCTCCGCGTCGACTGCCGCCACATCGGTGAAGGTGCCGCCGATATCGACGGCCATGCGTATCTCAGCGCCGGTGTCCATGCATGCTGCCCGCCTTGCCCTCAGAAAGAGCCGCTACGAGAGGGGTGCCCGCGGAGACGGGGCGCCCGCTGGCGATGGGGCGCGTGCCCCGTTTTCGCAGCTATCGGGTAACGAGATCGGCGCCGGTGGCGCGGCGGCCGGACCGGCGGTCGGCCACCTGATCATCGCGGCGCTTTGCAGACGTGCTCATGGATCAAGAATGGGGACCCCGGACCTCAGTGTGTCAAGCGCGGATTGGCGCGTGCGGGGTAGGGCCGCCCCGGTCAGGCGGCCCGTAGTTTGGATCAGGCGAAGAGGAGGATGCCTTCGTCCGTCGTCTCCGCGGTGCTGGCCACGAACTCGTCGCTTTCGGAGAACGAGAGCAGGAGGTCGCTCGGGTCCCGGTCGTCCTGCGCCAGCACGCCGGTCCAGAAGGCGAGACCCTCGTCATCCGGCGCGCGGCCGAGCACGTTGCCGTAGAGCGCCTGCACGTATTCCGAATGCGTGGGGGCATCGCCGAAGAGGTCGGCAAACTCGTCGGATCCGATGAACGCATCCGCCACCACGCCGAGGCCTTCCGATGCCGCAACGCCCGTCCAGAAGCTCGCGCCCGCCGCATCCGCATCGCGGCCGAGGCCCGCGCCGTAGAGACGGAAGACGGCGGCGGCGAGATCGCTCGTATCCGCCGTGAGGGTGGTGTCGGAGAACTGGAAGACCTCGACGCCGGTCACGGTCACGACCTGATCGCCGAGGGTCACGACGAAGCCGTTCTCTGCATAGTCGATCGTGGCTGCGGAAAGGGGGGCAGCGAAAACCGCCGTGTCCGTCCCGTCGCCGCCAACAACCTCGGTCGTCTCGTCGCCGACCTCGATGATCTCACCGTCGCCACTGCCGGCCTCTGCAACATCGATCGGCAGAAGGACGCCGTCGATCGCCTGCACGATGCCGTTGGCAGCCACGATGTCGGACGCCGCGTCGATGAAGAGCGGATCGTCGATCTCGGGATCGAGATCCGTAAGGCTGTCGCCGTCCGTCACGGGGCCTGCACCGTTGGTGACGGTGGCGAGCGAGGTGAGGGCAGGACCATCCGCCAGTTCCACGCGGCTGAAGCTGCCGTCGATCACGTGGTAGAGGAGGATCTCCGTGAGCAGCGGGATCGGGTCGCCGTTCGGATCCAGCGCCGTGAGGGTGGACACGATGTCGCCGAACGCGGCTTCTTCGGTGGTTGCGGTCGAGCCGAGGTCCTGCGCGAGGGCGATGAAGGCCGCGTCGGTCGGCGCGAAGACGGTGAAGTCCGCTTCCGGGTCGGCCAGTGCATCGACGAGACCCGCCGCCGAAACGGCCGCCAGCAGCATGTCGAAGTCACCGTTGTTGTCGTCGAACCCCGTGCCGGAGGCCGCGACGATATCAGCGATGGTGCTCTCGGGCGCGGGGCTCTCGAGATCGAAGGGCAGCAGCACCCCGTCGATCACCTGAACGGTGCCGTTGGAAGCCTGGATATCCGTCAGCCCGGCGACGAAAGCCGGATTACCGGCTTCGGGATCGGCATCGATGATACCTGCCTCGGACGGGATGAGCGGCGTGCCCGCCGTGGTCGCGGTGGCGATGGAGGGCGCGGCGATGAGCGCCTCTACGTCCTGAGCGCCGGGGGCGACGTGGTAGAGCAGGATCTCCGTCAGCAGCGGGATCGGATCGCCGTCCTCCGACAGCGCGGTGAGCGCGCCGGCGATGGCCGCGAAGACAGCGTCCTCGTCTGCCGGGTCGCCCGTATAGCCGAGATCGGCGGCGAGGGCGGCGAAGGCCGCGTTGGTCGGCGCGAACACGGTGAGATCGGCGGACGCATCGGCGACGGCGCCGACAAGCCCGGCGGCGTCGAGCGCGGTCACGAGGATCGAGAGATCGGGCGTGGCCAGCGCGATGTCTGCGATGGTTTGCTCTTCGGGTTCCATGGTTGCTCCTTCCGGTTGGGCGGGCGTCGAACAGGGCGGCGCCTCTTGTGGGAATTATTCCAACGTTCCGGAAGCTAGAATACGTGGGAAATTTGTCCACGCACCGCGCGCGGATTTCCCAGGATAGTTTCGATCTCAGACTATTTCAGCGGGTGGACCGCGCCGCGGCGGCGGTGCCGAGGTCGAGCCCAGCAGGAAGGGCAGCGCGCCGGGCGGCCACGCCCTCGGGGAGCGCCAGGGCCAGATCCACGGCGAAATCGCCAGTATAGGGACCCTCGAACAGCGCCCGGCCCTCGGCAAAGGGCTCAAGGCGGGCATCCGGGTCGAAACTGTGCCCGAGGCCTGAAAGCGCGAAGCCCGGCGCCTTCGAGCTGGGCTCGAGATAGCCCTCGACCGACAGTTGCTCGAGCGGCCCGGCGGCACCGGTGAAGCGGCCCGAGGTTAGGCTGCTCGGCGAGAGACGCCCATCGGCGAACTGCCCGGTGGCGGTGACGAACACGCCGGCCTCAGGCAGCACGGTGCCACCGGCATCGAGGCGCACGGCCTGCACCACCGCGCCGGGCATCAAGGTGCCGGACACCGCGTCCTCGCCCGCGTCGTCCACCGTGTCGATCCGCGATGCCACCACCACGTTGCCCTGCCAGAGGCCAGACACCGCGACCCGCTGCCCGATCACAGCCGGGGGCACCACCCCGGGCTCGAGCCGGACGGTCACGCCCAGCACCTGAAGGCCGAGGCCGTCCGAAGCGATGGCCTCAACACGGCCGATGAGCGGGTGGGTGATGTGCACGCGGCGGGCGATGAGCGCGCCATCCACCGTGACCGCCTCCAGCGTCAGGCTCTGGCCGAGCGCCAGTGCCGCCTCGTCACGCGCGCCGAAGGCGTCGGTTATGACCGTCGCTTCATCGAGCAACACGCGCTGGCCGTTGATGATGATCGAGCCGAAAGCCGTTACGACACCGATGATGCCGGTGCCGCCGATCCCGCCCTCTCGCGGCTTGCGTGGCTTGCGGGCAGCGACGGGATCATCGGCGGCACATCCGGCGAGAACGCCGGTGAGCGAGAGGCCGAGAGCGGTCGCAAGAAAGCCGCGACGGTCAACTGCGCTCATCGTCCTCACCCTCCAGGGTCGTCTCTTCCTCGGCCACCGGCGGTGCCGACTCAGCAGCCTCGCCCTCATCCTCGCGGTAGAAGAAGACGCCGAAACGGAAACGCTCCGT
This sequence comes from Pseudomonadota bacterium, assembly GCA_038528605.1. Classification (GTDB taxonomy): domain Bacteria; phylum Pseudomonadota; class Alphaproteobacteria; order Rhodobacterales; family Rhodobacteraceae; genus Thermohalobaculum. The sequence goes on along the minus strand of JBCBEP010000012.1, from coordinate 18,471 downwards.
CGCCGTATCGTCCGCCGCGTCGAGCTGCTGCTGGGCGAAGGCGAGGCGGTTGAGCGTGCCGAGCGCCTCCGCACCAAGGGCCCGGGCGGACGCCTCGATCGCGTCAACCGATGACGGGGTCAAGTGGTTGTAGAAAACTGCCCGCTCCATGAAGGGGGGCCGCTCGCTCTCGGCCAGCAGGTTGTCGGTGGCCGCCGCGATGTGATCACCCACGTTCTGGCCGAAGAAATGCACCTTCTGGCCAAGCTCGGCTGGCCCCACCAGCGCGTCGGTCTCGAGGGCCACGGTGCCCTCCTCGTCCACGCGCACAAGCTTCTGCTCGACCAGTGCATCGAGCAGCGTGCGCGGCCGCGTGTCCCGGCTCGTGGCGAGCGCCAGCGCCTCGAAGCTTGGACCCGTCTCGGCCTGGCGGGGGAGCGGCAGGGGTCGCCCCCGGTCGTCCGTGGTCTCCGGATCGGCGAGCCAGCGGCCGACGAGGTTGGTGATGGCGGCCATGCGCAGGCGCGCGGAGGACTGGTCGTCGTAGCCCGCTTCACGAATGGTGCGGATGTCCTTCCGGTGCACGCCCGTGAGCAAATGGATGCGACTGTCGGTGATCCGCTTCTCATCGAGCGAAAACTCGGTTTCCGCCACCTCCACGTAGAGCTCCTTGAGGATGCGGTAGACCGCGGGCACGGTGACGCCATGCGCGATGAGCGCCTTCACAAGGGGGCGCAGCAGTCCTTTCAGGACTTTCGCGAAGATCTCGGTCTTGGTCGTTGGCGCATCGCTCGGCATGCGCGGCAATCTCTACGCTTGTGAGAAAAAAGTCCACGGGCCAGCGACACTGCAACGCAGCGAAGCGACACGTGCCGATATCTCTACGCCTCGAACGACGCCTCAGGGCGCGCCCAGCGCCCGCAGCAGGTCGGCGGTCGAGACCACGGTGGCGACGTTCTGCATGGCATAGTCGATCGAGGCGCGGTGCCAGTCCGCATTCATCGTGGAGCATGCGTCTTCGGGCACGATGATCCGGAAGCCCTTATCCGCCCCCGTGCGCGCCGTGTGCTCGACCGACATGTTGGTCCAGGCGCCGGCGTTGAGGATCGTGTCGACCCCGCCATGGCGAAGGTAGCTTTCGAGCCGGCTCGTCTCCCAGGCGCTCATCGACATCTTCTCGACCACGAGGTCGCCCGGTGCCGCTTCGAGCCCGGCCGCGGGCTGCACGCCCCAGGTACCGCGGACGAGTGCGTTCTCGCCCTTGAGGCCCTGGAAGAGCGGCGCGTGCTGGGCGAGCTTCGGGTGCCCCGGCTCGCAGACCATCCAGACGTGGATGACCGTGACACCGGCGCGCCTGCAGGCCTCCGCCAGGCGCCGCGCGTTCTCGACCACGTTCTGCTGGCGCGCATGGTCCGGCGAGCCCGTGGAGGCGAAGGCGCCGCCATCGATCATCACGTCGTTCTGCAGGTCCTGCAGGATAAGCGCGGTGCGCGCGGGCTGGATCGACAGTGGCGGTCCCGCGGCGGATGGCGCGGCCGCAGCGGCGCTACGCGTGGCGGGAGGCTGAGGGGCCGGGCGGGCGTGCATGAAGGGCTCGATCCGCCCGCGCGTCCGCAGATTGACCGAGTAGAGCGACGTGCAGGCGGTGATGTAGAGCGTCTGCCAGTCGTCCCCGCCCCAATGGAAGTTCGCGGCCTTCTCGGGCGTGAGGATCTCGCCGAGCTTGATGCCGTGGAAGTCGTAGACCCAGATGCCGCCCGGCGCAGTGACGTAGAGGTTGCCGTCCACATCCGCCTTCATGCCGTCCGGCATGCCGTCGCGCAGGCTCTCCGAGATACCAGACGCGAAGATGCGGCCGTTGGTGAGCGTCCCGTCCGGCGCCACGTCGAACATTCGGATGTTCATCTGCTCGCTGTCGTTCACCCACATCCAGCGCTCGCAGGGGCTGAAGCAGAGGCCGTTGGGCTGGGTGAACATGTAGCGGTCCGACACGAGCTGCGGCTCGTCTCCCGGCCGGTGGCCGGGGGGCAGCCGGAAGACACCGCGAAAGCCCTGCTCCAGCGGGCGCGGCACGCCGAAATGCTCCATCCGGCCATAGGTTGGATCGGTGAAGTAGATGCTGCCATCCTTGCCCACGACGATATCGTTGGGGGAGTTGAGCTCGCGGCCCTCGAAATGCGTGCACATTACCTCGCGCGTGCCGTCGGGCCGGATGCGGACGACGGACGAGGTGGCGTGTTCGCAGACCAGCAGGTTGTGGTCCGCGTCGTAGGTCATCCCGTTGCCCTTGTTCGCGGGGCGCTGAACCTCCTCGACGCGGCCGTCCTGAAAACGGCGGCGCACGTCTCCGGGAATATCGGAGAAGAGCAGATGCCGCTCGGTCGGGTGCCAGATGGGGCCTTCGGTGAAGACGAAGCCCGTGCCCAGCCGATGGACGGGCGCATAGGGGTCGATAAGCTGCGTGAAGCGCGTGTCGACGACTGTGTGGCTCATGACCGCCCTCCCCGGGCGGCAGCGCCCACTGTCAGTTTGTCGGCGCGCGCGGGGCCCGCGCCGCATGGGCCGCGAAGGCAGGCGCCAGCGTCTCGCGGGTGTTCGGGCCTTCCAGTACCTGGCGTACCCGGCCCCGGCCATCGACGAGCAGCAGCGTCACGTGCCGCGCATGGTGGCGATTGGCATAGGCCCGCCCTTCCGCCGTGCGGATGTTGGCCACGACATAGTCCAGCGCTTCGGGTTCCATCTCCGAAAGCGCGGCCCGCGCCTCGCGCTGAAGCGCGATGCACATGGTGCAGTTGGGGTCGTGGATCTGAACCACCGTGGGCCGCCCTGTGCCGATGCGCGAGAGGTCGTGCTCCGCGATGGTCGCCATGACCGACGATACGGTGAGATAGCCGACACCGCCGAGGGCCACCGCCGCCACGCCGCCGATCTTCATCCAGCCAAGCAGCGCGCGGCGATCCATTTTCGCCGCCCGCTGGGGCGCCGGCGCGGCCTTCGCGGCGCGCTTCTTCGGCTTGGCTTTGCCGGCCTTCTTCATCGCTCACCGCCCTTGGCTGCTGACCCTTGGGCAGAGGATCTCGCGCCGCCCCGATCACGGGCAAGTCACGAGATCGTGTGGACGCCGCCGGCGCAGGTGTCACGCCGGGAACCACTGCCGGGAAGGCAGCGTCTCCGTCATCGGTCCCGGCACGGTCATGCCAAGGCGGCCGACGACCTGGCCATGCTGGATCTTGGCCGGGCGGTCGTGGATCGGCAGGAGGAAGGTGTAGTTGTTGAGAAGCTTCTTGATCTGCGCCTTCTCCTCGCGCTTCGCACCGGCATGGTTCCCGGTGACCCGCGGCTCCATGTAGTTGTTGGTCATCACGTCGTTCACGATCTGGTCGTTGAAATCGTAGATCACGTCGCCGCAGATGCAGGCGATGCCCTCCGCGGTCTCGACCATCACGTTCATCGAGCCTTCGGTGTGCGCCCCCGCGGCCTCGCACCAGACACCGGGGATGATCTCCTCGGCGCCCGAGATCTCGAGGTCGAGGAAGCGCATCGCCTCCGGCTCGTAGATCCGCTCCACAAGGTGCATGATGTCTGGCTTCGGGTATTGCGGGTACATGATCCCGCTCACGCTGAACTCCATCTCGCGGCGGTTGATCACCACGGTGGTGTTCATGGGAAACTTGTCGTCCTTGCCCGCATGGTCGATGTGCAGATGGGTGTGCAGGATGTAGCGGATGTCGCCGAGCTTCAGGCCATGCTTGGCGAGCTGGTTCTCGATCATGTTGTCGTGGAACTGGAGGCCGCGCATGCCGAGGCTCTCCATGATCGCGTTGTCACGGTACCCGGTGTCGACGAGCACCGGGTAGGTGCCGCCGAGGATGAGGAAGCCGTAGACCGGCACGCGCCGCACCCGCCCGCATTCATGGCCAAGCACGAGGAAGCTCGTCTCCAGCTCGATATCGCCGTAGTCCAGAACGTGGATCGTGAGTGCCATGGTACTCTCCCTCGTGCAGGGGCGCGGCGGCCCCGTTGTGTCAGAGCCGGTAGACCCGGGCTGCGGTGTCGTTGAAGATTGCGTCCTGCTGCTTGGGCGGCAGGCCGGCAGCGCCTTCGCGGAAGGCGGCGATGAGGTCGGCGTAGGTCGTCCAGATTTTCTCGATCGGGAAGTTCGAGCCGAAGAGGCAGCGCTTGGCGCCGAAGAGCTTCACGGTGGTGCTGATCATCTCCGCGATATGCGCGGGGTCGTTCCCATGAAGGAACGTGCCGAAGCCCGAGAGCTTGGCCACGATGTTCGGGCAGGCGGCGAGGCGCTTCATGCCGGTCTGCCACTCGGCACGCCCCGCATCGCTCAGGTCCTCGAGCATGCCGGCGTGCTGCAGGATGAAGGTCACGTCCGGGCAGGCCTCGGCCAGCTCCGCAGCACCCGCCATCTGCGGCGCGAAGACCTGCAGCTCGAAGCTGAGGTCGTAGGCGGCGCAATGCGCGATGTTCGCTTGCACCACGGGGTCCCTGCAGAGGTCGCCATGCGGGGCGAAGCGGTAGAGCGGGTTCTGGTGCCAGTGCAGCTGGTGGCGGATGCCGCGGAGAAGCGGGAAGCCCTTCAGACGGTCGAGATCGGGCCGGATGTCCCGCTGCGTGACATCCGCAAAGCCGATGATGGCGTGGGGCCATCCCGTCTCGTCCGCCGTGCGCTGGACCCAGGCGACCTCGTCCACGAACCAGTTCGATGCCCAGTTGGCCTGGACGTAGACGGATTTCTCGATGCCCAGCCCCTCGATATCCGCCAGGAATTCCGCCATCGGATAGTCGCGCTTGATGGGGGCGTAGGGCCCGAAGATGCGCGGGCGCTCGGGCCCGAGGAGCCAGGGCAGATCGGCATGCCGCCAGATATGGTGGTGCGCGTCGATCATGCGGCCCTCCCGGCGTCCAGCAGGTGATCGACGATCGCGCTGACCGTGCCGCCATCGGCCAGTGCATGGAGATCGGGGGCGAGGGCGCCGAGCGCCGCGGTTTCCGGCCGATAGCCCGGGTCTGCGGCGAGCGGGCTCAGCCAGTCGAGACGCCAGGCCATGCGTGCGAGGCGACGCCCGGCCTCCACCATCGCGTCGGGGCTGCCACGCTCCAGCCCGTCCGACAGCACCACAACCCACGCGCCGCGCGCGAAGCCCGCATAGCGCGGCACGGCGAGGAAGGCCGCAAGCGCTTCGCCGATGCGCGTGCCGCCATCGAAATCCGCCACAAGCCGCTCCACGCGCGCGAGGGCGCGGGCGCGGCTTGGCTGTTTCAGCTCGCCCGTGATGCGGGTGAGGCGGGTGCCGAGCGTAAACACCTCCACGCGCTCACCCGCCTGCGCGAGCGCGTGGGCGAAGGCCAAGCGCTCATCCGTCCGCTCCTTCATGGATCCCGAGACGTCGATCAGGAGCACGATCCGCCGGCCGCGCGTCTTGCGCCGGCGGCGGAGCAGCGTGACCGCCTCCCCATCCCGCCGGATCGCCGCGCGCAGGGTACGGCGCATGTCGAGCGCCCCCTTTCTGGCGACGCCAAAGCGATAGCTCCGGCGCCGGGGCAGGCACGCTGGCGCGAGGCGGGCGAAGCGCGCCAGCGCAGCGTCCGTGTCGGCAGGGGCGAGAGTGCGGGTGGCGAGCCGCTCCGCCGCCGTCGCCTCGGCCCCGGCATCGGCGCTCTCCTCAGCCTCTTCGGCTTCCGCCTCCCCCCTCTCGGGCTCATGCGCCTCCACCTTCTCATCCTCGTCGCCGGCGGCCGGGGCCGACACGGTCTGGCCGAGGAAATGCGCGCGGAAGAGAGCGTCGTACTCGGCCTCCCGCTCCCGAGGGATGGCAAGCATCGCGAGGCCGGCTCGGCGGACATGCTCGAGACTACGCGGCCCGAGGAGCGAGATCGCCTCCAGAAACCCCATCGTCTGATCCGGCGCGACCGGAAAGCCATGCGCCCGCAGAAGCGCGGGAAAGGCCACAAACGGGCGGGCGGCGGCAGGCAGGGTCAAGGCGCCACCTCGATGCTCCGCACCCGGCCGTTATGAAGCTCGAAGAGCGCGGGCCTTGGCATGGAGCGCCAGGAGGGAATGTCGAGCGGCCGGCCATAGGCCGAGAGGATCACCGAAAGCCACAGCCCATGGGTGGCGATCAATGCACCCTCGCCCCCGCCTGCGATCTCCGCCACGGCGGCCTGCCCGCGTTGCGCAACATCCGACAGGCTTTCGCCGCCATGGGGGCGCGCCTCGAAATCCGCGAAGAGATGTTCGATTTCCTCGCCACAGCCGCCCGGCGGCACCGCTCCATGCACCCGCTCACGCAAGCGTTCGTCCTCATGCACGCTTATCTGCGCCGCTGCAGCGAAGGGCGCCGCCGTGTCGAGGGCGCGACGATAAGGGGAGGAGTGGATACGGTTGATCGGAAGACCGAGGAGAACCGGGACCAGCATCTCCGCCGCCTGCGCGCCCTCCGCCGAGAGCGCTGCATCCGGCGCCTGACCCATGCTATCCGCGTGGCGCAGGAACCAGATCATGCCGCCTCTCCCGGCAGGACGGCCGACAGCCGGTCGGCCATGTAGGCGAGGTCGTCCTGGTCCTTGAGGGCGACGCCGATGGCCCGGCGGAACGCCTCCGGCCACGCGGCACCCTGCGCCTGAAGAAGCGTGGCCGCCTCTGCCCACTCCACCGTCTCGGCCACCCCCGGCGGCTTGGCCAGCGGCTCGGCGCGCAGGCGACCGACGGCGGCGACGACCGCATGGGCCGTCGCCTCCGCCACGCTGCTCGCGCGCGTCATGACGATCTCCGCCTCGAGCGCGGGCGACGGGTAGTCGATCCAATGGTAGACGCAGCGGCGGCGGAGCGCTTCGTGAAGGTCCCGCGTCCGGTTCGAGGTGAGGACGACCACGGGCGGGCGCGGGGCGCGCACGGTGCCGGTCTCGGGGATCGAGATGGAGAAGTCGGAGAGAAACTCGAGCAGGAAAGCCTCGAACTCCTGGTCCGACCGGTCGATCTCGTCGATCAGCAGCAGCGTGTCCTCGGGCGCCCTGAGCGCGGCGAGGAGCGGGCGTTCCAGCAGGTAGTCGTCCGCATAGAGGTTCACGTAGTCCTCGCCCGCCTGACGGATGGCCAGCATCTGGCGGGGATAGTTCCATTCGTAGAGTGCCGCGGCCGCGTCGATCCCCTCGAAGCATTGGAGGCGGATCACCTGGCGCGTCAGCACCGCGCCGAGGGCCTTGGCCGCCTCCGTTTTGCCGACACCCGGCGCCCCTTCCAGCAGCAGCGGCTTGCCGAGCGCCAACGCCAGGTAGGCGGCGGTGGAGAGCCCCTCATCCGCGAGGTACTGCGCGGCGGTGAGCGCATGGCGCAGTGCCTCCGGCGAGCCGATGCCCGCGATGGTGGGGCGGACGGCCATCAGAGGCGCCCTTTCGGCTGCGCACCGCCGTTCTCGCGGATCCCGCGCAGCACCTTCTCCGGCGTGATCGGCAGCGTGTCGCAGCGCACGCCGACCGCGTCGTAGACCGCGTTGGCGATGGCCGGCAGCACCGGGTTGGCGCACATCTCGCCCGGGCCCTTGCCGCCATAGGGCGCATCCTCCGCCGGGCGCTCCAGCACGGCGATGCTGTGGGGCGCGATCTCGCCCGGGCCGGGCATAAGGTAGGTGTTGAAGTCCACCGGCCCGTGGTCGCGCGCGGGATAGTAGGGCTCCGTCGTCTCGTAGAGCGCGTGGCTCACCCCCATCCAGGCGCCGCCCACAAGCTGCTGTTCGACGAGCTTGGGGTTGAGCGCGCGGCCGACCTCGTAGGCCGAGTTGATTTCGGTGACCGTCACCACGCCCGTTTCGTCGTCGACCTCCACATCCACGACCAACGCGGCATGGGCGTAGCAGGAGACGGGGGTCATCTCGCCGGTTTCAGGGTCTGCCTGGCTCGGCGGAATGAGGAAGATGCCCCGGCCCGAGAGCGTGCGGCCCTGCTTGAACTGGGCGGCGATCGCGGTCTCGGCGACGGTGATCGAGCGGCCGGGCGCCCCGCGCACATGGATGGCCCCCTGCCCGTCCGTATCGAGATCGGCTGGATCGACCTCCAGCTCCTCCGCCGCAGCCTCCAGGAGCTGCGCGCGCGCCTCCGTGGCCGCCCGGATCACGGCGTTGCCCATCCGGTGCGTGCCGCGGGAGGCGAAGCTGCCCATATCGTGCGGGCCCGTGTCGCTGTCGGCGGTGTCCACGTAGACATCCGCAATGGGCACGCCGATGGCCTCCGCCGCGATCTGGCGGGTGACCGATTTCATGCCCTGGCCGAGATCGATGGCCGAGAGCGTGACCATGAACTTCCCGTCCGGCGTGGCGTGCACCAGCGCCTGGCTCGGGTCGCCCCCGAGGTTCATGCCGATGGGATAGTTGATGCAGGCGAAGCCGCGGCCCTTGTGCACGGTCATGGCTCAACGCCTCCGCGTGCCGGAGAGGAAGCGCGAGACGCCGGGGCGCTTGATGCCCTTCTGGAAGGGCTGCTCGGGCTCGTAAGGCTTCGGCTCCGGCGGCCGCGGCGCGCTGCTACTGGACGGCGCGGCTGGGGGTGCAGGCGGGGCAGCAGTAGGGGCAGCGGGAGGCCCCGGGTCACGCCCGGGGCGCGCCGCATTCGCCCCCGGCATCGGTGCAGAAGCGGCAGGCGGTGCCGCGGCGGGGGCCGCCGGGCGCGATGCGTCCCGGGCCCGCCCCGGCACCGGCTGATACCCGCCGTCCTCGACCCGATGGCCGACCCGGCGCGGATCCATCGCCATGTCCGCGCGCTGCGGCGCGGCGGCGCCGACACTGCTGCCCTGCGTGCCGGCCGGAACGCGACGCTTCGCAGTTGCGCCCTCCAGTGGCGCCGTCGGCATGGCTCGCTGGCGGCGCTCGCCGATCCGGCCTACCTCGTCCGTCGCCGTCTCGGGGATCTCGGCGCGCGCACCGCCCCCGCCCGTCAGGCTGCTCGCCGCCGCCATCTCGGGCGAAAGGCGGATGCCGGCCTTCGCCGCCGCCACCTGACAGCATTCGATGAGCGCGCAGTTCTTCGCGACGCGCCGGTGCGGCTTCATGTCTCCGTCGCGATAGGCGTTGAGGATGCGGAGCTCGACAGGGTCGACGCCCACCGCCTCCGCCACCCGGTCCATATGGCACTCGATCGCGAAGTCGACGCCGGTGATGCCGAAGCCCCGCATGGCCGTGGCCGGCGTGCGATTGGTGAAGACGCAGAAGACGTTCGAGGCAACGTTCGGGATGGTATAAGGCCCCGGAAGGTGCCCCGTACCCTTCACGATGGCGTAGGAGGACAGGCGCGTATAGGCGCCCGCATCGAAGAAGCCGGTGAAGGAGCGCGCGATGATCCGCCCGTCCGCCGCCACCCCGTCCTTGATGCGCCAGCGCTCCCCCCCGCGGGGCGCGCCCACCTGCATCTCCTCCTCCCGGTCCCACATGAACTTCACGGGCCGGCCGGTAAGCATGGCGCCCAGCACGGCCATGGGCTCGGTGATGCTGTCGACCTTGCCGCCGAAGCCCCCGCCCACCGTGCCGCCGATGAAGTGCAGGCGAGATGAGGCGATCTCGAGCAGCTTCGCCGTGGTGCCGAGGGAGAAGAACAGCGCCTGCGTCGCGGTGTGGCAGACATAGCGGTCGTTGGTCTCGGGCGCGGCGATGGCCCCGCAGGTCTCCATCGGCGCCTGCTCGATGGGGGACATCTGGTACTCGGCCTCGACGATATGGTCCGCCGCCGCGAAGCCTGCCTCAACGTCCCCGAAGCGCAGCTTCTGGTGGTCGTAGCGCTCGTGGTAGTCGAAGGTATTGTTCGGGTAGGTCTCGTTCACGCTCGGCGCGCCGGGGGCGATGGCCTCCTCCACATCGAGCACATGGGGCAGCACTTCCCAGTCCACCCGCACCGCCGCCACCGCCTCGCGCGCCGCCCGCTCGGTAACTGCGATCACCGCCAGCACCGGCTCGCCTCGATAGGCGACCTTGGTGGGCGACAGTAGCGCCTCGTCATCGCGCCCGAAGCCGATGAGGGAGAGGAGGGTGTTGAGGTTCCGCGGCACATCCGTGGGCCACACGATCCGCACCACGCCCTCCATCCGCTCCGCCGCCGCGGTATCGATGTGCCGGATGCGGGCATGGTGGTGGGGCGAGCGCACGCAGCGCATGTGCAGGAGGCCGTCGAACAGGTGATCGTCATAGTACCGGGTGCGGCCCGTGACATGGCCGAGAATATCCTGGCGAAGGCGTGGGTGCCCGATCTCGGAGAGCGTGTCGTCCCGCTCATCGGCGAAGAGGTCTTTCCGGAACTCGATGGAGGACATCAGGCAACCCTCCCCCGCATCTCCGCCGCGGCGGCGAGGATGGCGTCCACGATGGGTTCGTAGCCGGTGCAGCGGCAGAGATTGCCGGAGATCGCCTCGATCACCTGCTCGCGGCTCGGGTTGGGGCTGGCATCGAGCAGCGCCTTCGCGGCCATCAGCATACCGGGCGTGCAGTAGCCGCACTGAGCCGCGAAACCCTCCATGAAGTGCCGCTGGAGGGGATGGGGCTCAGGCCCTGTCTGCAGGCCGGCGGTGGTCTCGATGCGCCGGCCGGCGGCTGCCTCCGCGAGGACGAGGCAGGCGAGATGCGGCGCGCCGTCGATGAGGACCGTGCAGGCCCCGCAGGTGCCCTGCCCGCAACCGTATTTCGGCGAGAGGTCACCGACACCGCGGCGGAGCACGTCGAGCAGGTTTGCACCCCCATCGACAAAGACGGCTGTTTCGGCGCCGTTATGCGTGAAGGTGACCGGTGTCTTGCTCATTGTGCTGGCTCTCCCTCGAGCAACAGGCGGCCGAGATGAACGGGGGCAACCTCACGGCGGTACCAGGCGGAGGCGATCGCATCGTCCGCAGGCGCGAGCCCCTCGGCCGCTACCGCAAGCGCCGGCGCGATCCCCTCGGCGTCGAGCCGCGCGCCCTCGAGCGCCGCCTCCGCCCGCTTGGCACGGAGGGGCGTGGGACCCATGGCGCCGAAGGCGATGCGCGCACCCGCGAGACGGCCCGCGGGGCGGGGCAGGCAAGCGGCGATGGAGAGCACGGAGACGCCCTTCGGCTTGACCCGGCTCACCTTCAGGAACCGGAAGGCATCCCGTTCCGGCGGCGTGAGCGAGACACCGGCGACCAGCCCTGTACGGTCGCGCCCCGCAAGGAAGCGCTCCATGTCCTGTTCGCCGCCATCGACCATGCGCACGCGCGCATCGAGCGCGAGGAGCGCCGTGGCAAGGTCGCCATAGGGCGCCGGCGCGAAGAGGTTACCTCCGAGCGTGGCCATGTTGCGCACCGCCGGCCCTCCCACCGCGCGGGCAGCCGGGGCAAGGAAGGAGAGCTCCGGCGCCGCCATGATCCGCGCCATGGTGACCCCGGCGCCAACGAAGAGCCCGTCACCCTCCCGCCGAACCTCCCCGAGCGCCGGATCGGTGGTGCGCAGGATCGCATCGAAAGCGGGCGCGCCGTAGTTCGCATCGCGCATCACCAGCGTACCGCCGCCCATGTAGCGCCTGCGATCGCCCATCGCGCGGGCCGCGTCGGCGAGCGTGGGGTGGGTCTCGACGCTCAGCATCTCAGGCCTCCAATCCCATCTCGGCGCGGATGGCCGCGAAGCCCGCGGCATAGATCCCGTCGCCCACCAGGTCGCGCAGCTCTCCCTCCCGGCCCTTCGGCGTGTCGAACCGGCTCTCCCACTCCCAGAACGTCGCGTCCCCGTCCGTGATGGGCGCAAGGCGCACATGGGCGACGTAGTTGAAGAGCGGCACGGGCGTGTCGAGCAGGCAGTAGCTGAAGGTCTGCTCGAGATCCGAGAGCGTGAGCAGCTGCTCCCGCAGCTCCGACCCGTCGCCGAGCCGGAAGCGCCGCACGCAGCCCACCTCGTCCGAAGCACGCCCCCGCTCGATCGCGCTCGTCTCCACCGCAGGGTGCCAGCGGTCATGCCCGTTGAAGTCGCGCAGAATGTCCCACACCGCCTCCACCGGCGCTCCCAGCACGGTGCTGCGGAGGACACGGACCATCAGACACGCCCCCCGAAGTGGCGCTTCAAGGCATCGAAGCCGCCCTGGAAGACGTTGGTGCCGATGCCGTCGACGAGCCCCGCCTCGTCCTCGGGCGCGCAGGAGAACTCGGCCGACCACTCGATGAAGCAGCGCTCCCCTTCCGTGACCGGCGTGAGGCGAAGGGTGGCCACGTAGTCCTCCAGCGGCATCGGGCTCTCGAGGATCGCGTAGGTGCAGAACATGTCGTAGTCCGAGAGCCCCAGAAGCTGCTCGCGGATCATGTCCCCGTTCTGGAGGTTGAAGTTGCGGATGCAGCCGACCTTGTCCGAGGGCAGCGCGTCCTCGATCCGGCTGTCGCGAATGCGCGGGTGCCAGCGCGGGAGGCCGTTGAAGTCCCGCACCCGCTCCCAAACCTTCGCAGCCGGCGCGTCGATCACCGATGAGACATAGACGCGGGCCATTTACGCCTTGCCCTTCTCGTCGCTGCCCTTGGCCTTCGCGGCCTGTGCGCGGGCGATCTCGGATGTCGCGCGGGTCATGTCCGAGGCGGAGCGGAAGATGTCGGACTTGGCGACGTTCGAGCCGTCGATGCCGATGTCCTTCATCAGGCTGTCGACGAACGGCGCCTGCACGCGGTAGCGGAGCGCGGAGTTCATCACCTCGTCCGTCGGGCTCGGGCTCGGGCCGCCACCGCCACCACCGCCCGACCCGTCGCCTGACCAGTCGAGCCCCTGCGTGCCGGCACCGCCCAGCTGCATGATCTTGATGTCGTTGATCTTCTCGAGCGGCTTGGCCGAGGCCGCCACGATACCCTCCACATGCTCGAGCATCTTGCGCTTGAAGAGGGAATGGCGCGCCTCGTCGGTGAGGATGTTCTCGGCCTCGTTGATGAGCTTCTGCGCCTCTGCCTCCACAGCGGCCCGGATGCGCTCGGCCTCCGACGCAATGCGCAGCTCCTCCGCCGCCTTCTCGGCAAGCGTGAGGTCGACGGATTTGCGGCGGGAGGCTTCCTCGGTCGCCTGCGCGGTCTTGACCTTCTCGGCGGCTGTGGCGGCGTTCACGCGGGCAAGCTCCGCCTCCGCGGCTGCAGCACTCTCCTCGAGCGACTTCTGGTAGAGGGCGATGGCCTTCTCCATCTCGGCGGCCTCCACCGCTTTCTCCCGCCCGATCTCGAGCTGGCGCCGTTCGGTCTGGTGCGAGATGCGCGCATCGTCGAGCCCGCGTTCGGAGGCGATGCGGGAACGCTCCACCTCCTCCTGCGCGGCAATCTCCGCCTCGCGAAGGGCCTGGGTGCGCGCCACCTCGAGATGTTCGAGAGCCTTGCGCCGTTCGAGCTTCTTCGCATCGAGCGTTTGCTCGGCGAGGATTTTCTCGGCCTCCACGGTCTTGTCGCGCGCCACGCGGGCCGCCTCGATGGCCTCGTCCGCCGCGATCTGGGCAGCATCGATGGCCTTGTTGCGGGCGATCTCGAGGTCGCGGATGCGCTGGTCGCGGGCGATCTTCTCCGCGGTGGTCTCCGCTTCCTTCTCGATGCGCTGCTGGTCGACCAGCCGGCGGGAGGAGATCTCTGCGGCCTCCACCGCCTCATTGCGCTCGATCTCGCGGGAGCGGATCTCGGCATCCTTGGCGATCTCGGCGGCCTTGGTGCGTGCTTCCTCGGCGATACGGGCGGCGTTCACCACCTCCTGCGCGCCGATGTTCGCCGTATCGACGGCTCGGTTCCGGGCAATCTCGCGCTCGCGCAGATCCTGCTCGTAGGCGATGCGTTCGGCGGCGAGCTTCTTCTCCTTGGCAATCCGCGCGGCCTCAGTGGCCTCACCTTGCGCAATCTCGGCAGCCTCTATGGCTTTGCGGCGGGCCACGTCGCGCTCCTCGGTGCTCTCCTGCGCCTCGATGCGCTGGAGCGCGATCTGGCGTTCCTGCGCGATGCGGGCCTTCTCCACCTCCTCGCGGGTGGCAATCTCCGCCTCGTCGATGGCGCGGTTCCGCTCGATCTCAAGGTTACGGACCCGCTGTTCCTGCCCGATGCGCTCCATGGACGTGGCTTCGGCAGCCGCGATCTGGGCCGCATCGATGACCCGGCCCTTTTCGATCTCGCGGGCACGCGTGTCCTGCTCGGCGGCGATCCGCTCGGCGGCGAGCGCCTTCTCGCGGGCGATGCGGGCGGCTTCGGTCGCCTCGGCACTTGCAATCTCCGCCTCTTCCAGGGCCCGCTGTCGCGCGATCTCCAGCGCGCGGGTCTCCTGGTCCGAGGAAATGCGCGCGGCGTTCACTGCCTTCTCCTGCATGATGCGGAGCTTCTCGGCCGCCTCGCGGGAAGCGATCTCCGCCTCCTGCACGGCGAGGTTGCGGGCGATCTCCCGCTCCCGCGTCACCCGCTCGAACTCGATGCGTGCCTCGGTCACGGCCCGCTCCTGCGCGATCCGGGCCTTCTCCACCGTCTCACGCGCCTCGATATCGGCCTCATCAACGCTTCGCCGGCGTTCGATCTCGCGCGCCTGGGTCTCGCGGTCCCGCGCGATGCGCGCCTCGGTCACCGCCTTCTCCTGCGCGATACGGGCTGTCTCGATGGCTTCGCGCGCGGCGATATCCGCCGCCTCGGTATCCTGCTGGGTGCGGATCCGCTCCTCGGTCAGCGTCTTTTCCTGGGCGATCCGTGCGGTTTCCACCTGCTGGCGGGTCGCGATCTCGGCCTCGTCGATCACGCGGGTCTTCTCGATCTCCCGCGCGCGCACCTCGCGTTCCGACGCGATCCGCGCCTCCGCGATCTGACGCTCGTTGGCAATGCGCGCGGTCTCGATCGCTTCGCGGCTCAGCAGAGTTGCCTGCTCCGCCTCCTTGTCGCGCTCCGACCGTTCTCGCGCCAGCTCGGCCCGCTGCTGGGCACGCCGGAACTCGATCTCGCGCTCCTGCTCGAGCCGCGCTTCCTCGCTCTCCTTCTCGATATCGAGCGCCTGCTTCTCCGCTTCGAGGTTGCGGGCGCGGATCTTGATCATCGCGTCCTGCTCGATGTCGTTGCGCAGCTTGCGCCGGTTCTCGATGGCCTCGATCACGCTGGTGAGGCCTTCCGCATCGAAGCGGTTGGAGGGGTTGAAGTACTCGATCTCCGTCTGGTCGATATCCGTGATCGCCACGCTCTCGAGCTCGAGCCCGTTCTTGTCGAGCCCCACCTGGGCCGCCTGCAGCACGCGCGCGACGTAGTCGTTCCGGTTCTCGTGCACCTCCTCGAGCGTCATTTCCGACGCCACCGTGCGCAGCGCCGAGATGAACTTGCCGGCGAGGAGGCTGTGGATCCGTTCGGGCTCCAATGTCCGCCGGCCGAGCGTGGAGGCGGCGACCGAAACCGCCTCGCGCGTCTGCTTCACGCGCACGTAGAACTCCGCCTCCACGTCGATCCGCATCCGGTCGCGCGTGATCAGCGCTTCGGACTTCTCGCGCGTGACGCCAAGCTGGAGGGAGTTCATGCTGACGGGCGTGATGTCGTGGATGATCGGCCAGACGAACGCGCCGCCGTCGATCACCACCTTCTCGCCGAGGAACCCCGTGCGCACGAAGGCGATCTCCTTCGTCGAGCGCCGGTAGAGCCAGTGCATCACCCAGTAGAGGATGAAGATGACGATGACGGCTGCGATCAGCCACAGGATGAGCTGTCCGATCAGTTGCCCGGTCATGAGTGGTCTCCTCCCGACGGTTTAGCGGCCGATCTGCCGGAATTTCCTGGTCTGCTCGGTGAGCGCGACCTCGGTGGGCAGGCGCTCCATGGACGACGCGCCATAGAAGCCATGGCAGTGCTCGGTGTTCTTGAGGACGAAGTCCGCGTCCTCCGGCATCGCCACCGGCCCGCCATGGACCAGCACGATGGCCTCAGGGTTCACCTCGAGCGCCGCAGCGGCCCAGGCATCCGTCAGCGCGGGAGCCTGCTCGAGGGTCACCGCCGTCTCCGCGCCGATGCTGCCGCCGGTGGTCAGGCCGAGATGGACGACGATGATGTCCGCCCCCGCCTTCGCCATCGCTGCGGCGTCCGCCTCGGAGAAGACGTAGGGGGTGGTGAGCATGTCCTTCTCGTTGGCCATCGCCACGAGGTCGATCTCGTGGCCATAGCCCATGCCAGTTTCTTCGAGGTTCGAGCGGAAGTTGCCGTCGATCAGCCCCACGGTGGGAAAGTTCTGGATGCCGGAGAAGCCCGCGTCCTTCACCTGGTCGAGGAACTTGTCCATGAGCCGGAACGGGTCGGACGCGCAGACGCCTGCGAGCACCGGGGTCTTCTTCACCACCGGCAGCACCTCTCCCGCCATTTCCATGACCACACCGTTCGCGTCGCCATAGGGCATGAGACCGGCGAGCGAGCCGCGGCCTGCCATGCGGTAGCGGCCGGAGTTGTAGATCACGATGAGGTCGATCCCGCCCGCCTCCTCGCATTTCGCCGAGAGGCCAGTGCCGGCACCGCCGCCGATGATGGGCTCGCCCCGGTCGCGCATCGCGCGAAACTTGGTCATGAGCTCGGTACGGTCGAACATTCAGCCTCCCTTGGCCCGGGCGGGGCGCGCTTTGTGGAACGAGCGGAAGGTCTTGATCACCATCTCCGCGAATTCGGGGTCGTTGATGTTGTGCGGCGTGCGGATGAGCTGGCAGCTGCCGGTCTGGCGGACGGTGCGCTCGAGAGCGGCGAAGAGCGCGCGGTCCGCCTCCGGGTCCCAGAACGCCATGCCGGGCGCATCGAGCAGCGAGACGCCGCCTTCGGGCAGGAAGAAGCGGACGGGGCCGGTCATCTCGTTCAGCCGCTCGCCGATCCACACGCCCATCTTCTCGTTCTCCTCAGGCGTGGTGCGCATGAGGGTGATCTGCGGGTTGTGCTCGTAGAGGAGGCGGCCGCGATAGTGCTCGGGCACCGTTTCCGGCGCGTTGAAGTTCACCATATCGAGCGCGCCGCAGGAGCCGATATAGGGCAGGCCCGCGCGGATGGAGGCGCCGAAGCGGTCCTCATCCGCCGCGAACACGCCGCCTGCGACCATGTCGCAAACCTCGGTGGTGGTGAGGTCGACGATGGCGGACAGCATGCCGCTGTCCATCAGCTTCTCCATGGCCCGCCCGCCGGTGCCGGTGGCGTGGAAGACCAGACAGTCGTAGTCGTCGGCCAGCCCCGCCATCACCGCCTGCACGCAGGGCGTGGTGACGCCGAACATGGTGAGACCCACGGCAGGCTTGTCCTCCACTGGCTCGGCGACCAGCTTGCGGGACTTCACCATGCCGGCGAGGGCCGAGGCGCCGTTGGTCAGCACCTCGCGCGTGATCGAATTGATGCCCTGCACGTCGGCGACCGAGTGCAGCATTAGGATGTCGGACGGGCCGACATATTGGGCGACGTTCCCGCTCGCGACCGTTGAGATCAGCACCTTCGGGATGCCCACGGGCAACGCACGAAAGGCCGGGGAGACAAGCGCCGTCCCGCCAGATCCCCCGGCCCCGACGACACCGGCCACCCCCTCCTGCGCCCGCATCCAGCGCTCGAAGGCGACGGTCATGCCCGCGACCGCCGTGCCCCGGTCGCCGGTGAACACCCCCGCGGTGCCGCGCGGGTGCATGGCGGCGACCACGTGGGCGGGCACGTCGGCATTCGAATGGCCGCCGGAGGTGGAGAGATCGACGATGGCGGCGTTGATCCCGTCGCGCTTCAACACGTCGCGCATGAAGCGCAACTCGGGTCCCTTCGTGTCGAGCGTGCCGCAGACATAGACGGTCATTCGGTGTCCTCCCCGCGCCGGTGGGCGCATCGGTATGATCTTCGCGCTGGCGGCCACGGGGCTCGCCGTGGCCGAGGCCGTGCGCGCCGACCCCTCGATCACGCGCACCGGCACCGGAGCGGACCAGCGTGTGGGTATCGTGGGGTTCGAGACGTAGATGCGGGTAACGCTGGCGGTTGCGGCGGCACGGGGGGCGTCCGACGGCGCGCCGGGCGCCGGCGCCACCTCTGGCGTCTCGTCATGCGCGTGGCGGCCAACGCCCAGCAGCGCCTGCTGCAAGTCGCGATCCCCGGCGAGCACGGCGGCATCCATCACCCGATCGATCCGGCCGTTCACCATGATGGCGAGCTGTTCGGAGATCGCGCAGGCCACGCCGATATTCTGCTCGATGACGAGGACGTCGATATCCCCTTGCTCGCCGAGGCGGATCAGCATGTCCTCCACCTGCTGGACGATAACGGGGGCGAGGCCCTCGGTCGGCTCGTCCATCACCAGAAGCTTGGGGTTGCGGAGCAGCGCGCGGGAGATGGCGAGCATCTGCTGCTCCCCACCCGAGAGCTGCCCGCCCCCGTTCTGCCGCCGCTCCGCAAGCCTCGGGAAGGTGGCGTAGATGCGCTCCGGCGTCCACGGGCCCGGCGTCGCCACGAGGCGCAGGTGTTCGTCGACCGTGAGGGACCGCCAGAGTCGGCGGCCCTGCGGCACATAGCCGATATCGTGGCGCGCGATATCGGCAGGCGAG
>JBCBEP010000011.1:0-50404 GCA_038528605.1 Pseudomonadota bacterium | reverse complement strand
CCATCACCAATTTCGTCATCACGCCGCTCTCTTTCCTCTCCGGCACCTTCTACTCGATCTCCGTTCTGCCCGAGCCCTTTCACAGCATCAGCCTGATCAACCCATTCTTTTACGCGATCGACGGGTTCAGATACGGCGTGCTCGGCAGCGCGGATGCGAACCCCTGGCTCGGCCTCCTGATCCTGCTCGCCGCGAACGGGGCTCTCGGCTACGTCACCTGGTCCTGGCTCGCCCGCGGCTACCGCCTGAAAGGATGAACGCCGGCTTGACAGCAGGGGTGGCTTCCGCAGGGTGAAGGTCCGCCGCATCTCGAGATGGATCGCTTCATGACGCGCCTCGCCATCACCCTCGCCGCCGTCCTTCTCTTGCTCGACCCGATCAATGCGCTGTCGCAAATGCGCAGGGTCGTGGAGTATCCCAGTTTCCGGACGGAGGGGGCCACGCTTGCGGGCACGGTCGCCGGGTCACGCACCTCCGATTTCGACGATGTGCTGATGACCACCGCGTTTCAGGACCACGTCCCCCGAGACATCATCTGGTACGAGCGTTCGAACCGGGGCTGCGCGCTGACGCTGATCTTCCGCCGCATCAACAATCAGCGAGAGGGTCGCACGGTCGATGTCAGCCGGTGCACCGGCACCGCCTCGGCCCAGCGGGTGATCCGCGGCGTGATCGGCAGCTACGAGCTGAACGGCATGCGGACGGCCTTGGCCGTCTGCCTCAACAACGGGCGCATCAAGGGCTTCCGTTTCGAGGTCGTCGACATCGCGGGCGAGCGCGTGGAGCTCGAGCGCACGCCGTTGCTCCTGCGCGAGCGCTTCGAGCCGGAAATCCTTCTGCCGGGCAATCCTAATTCCGTCCCGACGGTCGCCAACGAGGTGGTGATGGAAAGCCTTCTCGGTTCGGAGACCGGCGGCGCGCCTGGGCAGCGCCGGGTCTTCGAGGTCGAGGAGCGGACCTCGAACTGCCGGCCCGGGGGGTGGACCGCGTTTTCCCGCTGCAACCCGCTCAATCGCCAGTTCCGTACCATGATCGTTGGCTTCCGGGTTTACTTCTCGGGCGATCTCGTACGCGGCGTGGAGCCCTATTGCGGCAACCTTGTCTTGGCGCAGCCTGGGCTCACCCGCCCTCAGGACTGAGCCCTCCCGGCGCCGCAAATCGCGTTGACTTGCGCCCGCCGCTCGGTCAGAGATCGCGCTCTTTCCATGCTTTAGAAGGAGAATTCCCGTGATCTCGCCTGTCATGCCCACCTATAACCGCACGCCGCTCGCGTTCGAGCGGGGCGAAGGGGCGTGGCTGATTACGACCGACGGTAAGCGGTTCCTCGATTTCGGATCCGGCATCGCGGTCAATGTCCTCGGCCATGCCCATCCCGCGCTCGTCTCTGCTATCGAGACGCAGTCGCGACGCGTCTGGCATGTGTCGAACCTCTACCGTGTGCCCGAGCAGGAAGCGCTCGCGGCGGCCCTGGTGGAGGCGACATTTGCGGACACGGTGTTCTTCACCAACTCGGGCACCGAGGCGGCGGAGCTTGCGATCAAGATGGCCCGCAAGGCCGCCGGGCCCGATCGGCCGCGCATCCTCACCTTCGAGGGCGCCTTCCACGGCCGTTCCACCGGCGCCATCGCTGCGGCGGGCTCGAAGAAGCTGACGGAGGGCTTCGGCCCCCTCATGCCCGGCTTCGAGCAGCTGCCGTTCGGCGACCATGACGCGCTCGAAGCCGCGATGGGCGATGACGTCGCGGCTGTGTTCCTCGAGCCCCTGCAGGGCGAGGGCGGCATCCGCGACGTTCCGGACATCTGTCTCCAGGGCATCCGCAAGCTCTGCAACGAGCACGGCGCGCTCCTGGTGCTCGATGAGGTTCAGTGCGGCATGGGCCGCTCCGGCACGCTCTTCCAGCACGAGCAGGCAGGCATCACGCCGGACATCATGATGGTCGCCAAGGGCATCGGTGGCGGCTTCCCGCTCGGCGCGGTGCTCGCCACCGAGGCGGCGGCGGCGCCCATGGTCGCCGGCACCCATGGCAGCACCTATGGCGGCAACCCGCTCGCCTGTGCCGTGGGCAAGGCGGTGGTGGACATCGTGTCCGATCCCGCCTTCCTCGCCGAGGTCCGCGCCAAGGCCGGCTTCGTCCAGCAACGCCTTGGCGCGCTCGCCGCCCAGCATGCCGATGTAATCGAGGAGGTGCGCGGCCGCGGCCTCATGCTCGGCCTCAAGCTGCGCGAGGGCTACAACCCCGGCGATCTTACGGCGGCGGCGCGCGAGGTCGGCCTCCTCGTGGTGCCCGCGGCGGACAACACGGTGCGGATCCTGCCGGCTCTCTCGGTCACGGAGGCGGAGCTTGGCGAAGGGGTGAACCGTCTCGACACCGCCCTCACCGCCCTCGCCGGGCAGGGGGCGGCCGCATGAAGCACTTCCTCGACCTCGATCAGATGCCCGCGGCGGAGCTGCGGGCCATCCTCGACGATGCCCTCGCCCGCAAGGCGGCCCGCGCCGGTCGCCCCAAGGGTGCGGCGGATGACGAACGCCCGCTCGAGGGCCGCGTCATCGCGCTCGTCTTCGAGAAGCCGTCCACCCGGACCCGCGTCAGCTTCGACGTGGGTATCCGGCAGATGGGCGGCAGCACGCTCGTCCTTTCGGGCGCGGAGCTGCAGCTCGGCCATGGTGAGACGGTGGGGGACACGGGCCGTGTCCTCTCCCGCTATGTCGACGCCATCATGATCCGCACCTTCGCGCATGAGACGCTGCTGGAGCTTGCGGAGGCGAGCACGGTGCCCGTGATCAACGGGCTTACCAATCGCACGCATCCCTGCCAGATCATGGCCGATGTCATGACCTTCGAGGAGCATCGCGGACCGATCGCCGGCAAGCGCATCGCCTGGTTCGGAGATGGCAACAATGTCTGCGCCTCCTGGATCCAGGGAGCTGCGGCCTTTGGCTACGAGCTCGTGATCTCGGGCCCCGAGACGCTGGACCCGGACGCCGAGATCGTCGCCGCCGCCCGTGCGGCCGGTGCCACAGTCACGCTCGAGCGCGACCCTGCGAAGGCTGCGGCAGGCGCCCATGCGCTGGTGACCGACACCTGGGTCAGCATGCATGACGACCCGACGACCCGGGAGCGCCGCCACAACCAGCTGCGCGCCTACCAGGTCAACGAAGGGCTGCTCGCGGGTGCCACGCCCGACGCAATCGTGATGCACTGCCTGCCCGCGCATCGCGACGAGGAGGTTTCCTCCGCCGTGTTCGACGGCCCGCAGTCGGTGGTGTTCGACGAGGCGGAGAACCGCCTTCACGCCCAGAAGAGCATCCTGCGCCACGTCGTCTGACCGGACCGCACAGCACGCCGGACCACGCGGCGGCCACCCCCGCGGTGGCCGCCGTATTTTGTTCTGGATCGGGTCATTTTTCTCGGAACGGAACAGGTGGCGGGGTGTTGTTAGGCCAGCGAGGCGCTCCCTCGCTCGGCCCGCCGCCCACCCCACCCCCTCGCACCCCCGGGCGGCGGGCCGGTTGCGCAGAAGGAAAGGACGCAGACGATGCGCACAACCACTGCAACCACGGCCACCCTCGCCCTGCTTCTCGGCCTCGCCGCACCCGCCCTCGCGGCCCAAGGCGCCGCCGAGCTCGGCGATGCGGCAACGGTCGCCGAGTGGGACATCGATGCCGACGGCAATGTCAGCCAGCAGGAGTTCATGGTGACAGCCGCCGCCTACGGCATCACGGACACCGAGAGCATGTTCATGCGCTACGATCGCAATGGCGACGGCGTGCTGGACGGCGGGGAGCAACAGGTGTTCGACCGTGAGGCGGCCGAGGCCGCGAACGGGATCTCGCAGTAATCCGGCGATCCCTCGAACAGCATCGGGCCCGGCAGTAGCGTCACCCCCTCAAAACCCCGTCCGGGCCCCCCGGCGGGTGCCCTCCGGCACCCGCCACCCGATGCCGAGGACCGACCAGCCTTCAGCCGCCGGCACGTGACAGGCGGATGAGATAGGCAGCGAGCACGGCCCGGTCCCCCTCAACGCCCAGATGCCGGAGCGCCGTGCCGGGCGGCAACCAGTGGACAGTATGCCCCGGTTCCTGCGGCGGGCCGAGCGGGCGGACCCCGGCGGCGAGATAGATGCTCTGCACTTTCCGCGCCCAGTACCCGTAATCCGGCAGCCAGGCGAAGCGCTGGAAACTGGCGAGACGCCGCAGCGGCTCGATCCGCCAACCCGTCTCCTCCCACACCTCGCGGTGGAGCGCCTGAAGCGGGCTCTCGCCCGGGTCGATGCCACCGCCCGGCAGTTGCAGCTCGCCCTCCTGGTCGACGCAGAGCAGGCGCCCCGCCTGAGCGCCGCGCCCCAGGATGATCGCATAGGCCCCCGGCCGATCCCGATAGGGCCGCCCCGGCAGCCACGGTTCGCCATGTCTTCGCATCCGCCGCCTTCCGATCCGCCTAGCCTCACGCGCCGCCATCGCATGCCCGCCATGCGCTGAGAAGAGGGTCGACCGGCGCAGTGACGGGTTTTCGCCGGCGGCCAGCGAGGCTATGTGGCGGTCATGGCCGATCCGCACCGCATCCCCCCGCCCCACAGCGCTCCCCTGCACCCAGGGGACGACGCCGTGCTGCCGTTCCAGCTCGACCGGACGCAGACGCGCGGCCGCGTGGCCCGTGTCGACGCGACGCTCGACCAGATCCTCACCCGCCACCGCTACCCCGCCCCCGTCGCTGCGCTGGTGGCCGAGGCGGTCGTGCTGACGGCGCTGATCGGGGCTGCCATGAAGCTCCGCTGGCGCTTCTCGCTGCAGATCCGCGGGGAGGGTCCGATACGTCTCATTGCGACTGACTGGTTCGCGCCGGCCGATGAGGGCGGCGTCGCGCGCCTGCGCGCCTATGCGAGCTTCGACCGGGGCGATGTGGCCAGCCACCGGGGCAGCCCGTTCGAACTTCTCGGCACGGGCATCTTCGGCATGACCATCGACCAGGGGAAGGACATGACGCCCTATCAGGGGGTCACACCGCTCACCGGCACGAGCCTCTCAGACTGTGCGGAGGTCTACTTCGCCCAGTCCGAACAGCTCGCTACCCGCTTCCATATCGAGGCGGCCGAGGCGCAGAACCCGGGCGGCAAAAGCGCCTGGCGCGCGGGTGGCATCATGCTCCAGCAGCTGCCGGTCGACGGTGGCAAGGCGCCGGAGGAACCTTCCGGCGAGGGCGGGCTCATGACGGCTGCGGACATCGCCGCCATGGGCGGGCGCGAGGAGGACTGGAACCGCTCCACCATTCTCCTCCACTCCGTCGAAACGCATGAGCTCATCGGCCCCCATGTGGGCGTTGAGAGCCTGCTGACGCGCCTCTTCCACGAAGAGCGGCCGCGCATCTACGCGCCCGTGCCTGTGGCCTTCGGCTGCACCTGCTCGCCCGCGAGGGTCCGCCGCGCGCTCTCGATCTACTCTCGGAAGGACATCGAGAGCATGACGACGCCGGAAGGTAACGTGACGGCGGACTGCCAGTTCTGCGGCGCCCGCTATACCTTCGCCCCCGAAACCCTCGGCTTCGAAGCGGAGTAGCCTGCCGGAATGACCATGGGTCCCGGGTGCGATCCGGGACCCCCATCTCGGGGCCTGCTCAGGATAGCGCCATTTGCCGGGCCTCGATCACGGCCTCTGCGAAGGCTTGCGGACGCTCCTGGGGCAGGTTGTGCCCGGCCCTTTCCCAAACGCGATGTTCGAAGGGCCCCGTGAACCGGTGGTTCGTATGGGCGGTCCCTGGGTTTACGCCGTCCGCCGCGCCATCGATGGAGATGGCGGGTACGGCGATGGGCGGCTGGGCCACAAGACGGGTCTCCAGATGCGCATAGGCCGGGTCGCCCGGTACCAGGCCATGCCGTACGCGGTAGCTGTGGGTGACCACATCCACGAAGTCCGGGTTGTCGAAGGCGGCGGCGGATCGGTCGAAGGTCGCGTCATCGAAGGCCCATTCTGGGCTCCATTCCCGCCAGCAATAGCGCGTTATCGCCCGCCGGTTCTCCAGAAGACCCCGTCGACCCCGGTCGTTCTGGAAGTACCACGTGTACCAGAGCATGTGCTCGAGCGCGGGGTCCGCCGCGGGTTTCCCTGAGTTCGGCACGTCGTGGATGTTGTAGCCATTGCCGGTGACGAGCGCCTCGCAGCGCTCGGGGAAGAGGGCGGCGATCACGCACATGGCCCGCCCGCCCCAGTCATACCCCGCCAGCGTTGCGCGCCCGATCCCCAGTGCGTCCATGAGCGCCAGCATGTCTGCGGCCAGCGCCGCCTGCTCGCCGGAGCGCATGGTGGCGGGGTCGATGAACCGTGTCGGCCCGTAGCCCCTGAGCCAGGGCACGATCACCCGGGCGCCCGCAGCCGCCAGCCGCGGGGCGACAGCCTCGTAGGCGTGGACATCGTAGGGAAATCCATGGCCGAGCAGGCAGGGCCAGCCGTCGTCCGGTCCACCGATGAGGAAGGCAGTCTGGAGCACCCCGGCGCTCACATGCCGCTCCGTGAACCCGTCGAACATGGCGCCGTCCTCCGCTCGCTGCAGCCTGAGCGGTACCCTGCGCCGGGCGGGGCTGCCAGAGCTACCCCTGACAGCGTCGTGTCAGTCGCGTCGCTTCTCGGCGCTGCTCAGGGCGGCCAGCGCTTCGATCAGCCCGATTTCGCGCGCGATGAGGTATTTCGAGGACTCCGGCGCGCTCTCCATGGGCGCGACCCGCTGCGCGGCGCTCGACCCCAGATCCGCCGCGCGTGCGGCGCGGAAGCGGCTCGAATTGGCATCGATCACGGTGGTTTTGTAGCGCGAGAGCATCATGCACATGCGCGCCATCTGGACAGTGAAATGCGTGTCCCCCTGATTAAAGGCTTGGCTCCGAAAGAAGGTGCAGTCGATCCCGCGCGCCGGCGCCTCGGTAATGTGCGCATAGCGCTTCGGCTGCTCGTTCGGCGAAGCGACGGCGTTTTCTGCCTCCGCGCGGTCTGGCACGATCATGGCCAGAACCGATGCGCAAGCGATTGCATGGAGCAACGAACGGGTAGTCACGGCGGCATTCGATTTCACGGCTTGCCCTCGCCCCGCTTCGGCCCGGGGTCCCAACCGCGTCTCCCCCACGAAGACGCAAGGGCATGTTACACAGCTGTCATGTATGTGTCGTGAAAAAAGTCTCCTGCGTGCGCAGGCAGCGGGAATTGCGCAACATTCTTACGTCAACGCGAGCATCAGAGAGCCGCGAGCAGCGCATCCACATCCTCGGCCCGTGTGGCGAAGCTCGCGACAAGGCGTGCGTGCACGCCGCCCTCCGGCGCAGGGTCGGGATAGTAGCGCGCGCCCGCGGCCTGAAGGGCGGCATGCTGCTCGTCGCTGAAATGCGCGAACAGCAAATTGGCTTCCGCCGCGCTCAGTACCGGGACGCCCTTCGCCCGCAACCCGTCCGCCAGCCGGGCGCCCATGGCGTTCGCATGGCCCGCGAGGCGCAGCCACAGCCCGTCCGTCAGCCACGCCTCCATCTGGGCCGCCACGAAGCGCATCTTCGAGAAGAGGTGCCCCCCGCGCTTGCGCCGCAGCTCGAATTCGCGCGCGAGCGACGGGTCGAAAAGCACCACCGCCTCTGCCGCCAGCGCCCCGCATTTCGTCGCGCCGAGGCAGAGCACATCCACGCCCGCTTCATGGCTCATCGCCGCCGGTGTCGCGTTTGTGGCAACCAGCGCGTTGGCGAAGCGCGTTCCGTCCATATGCACGCGGAGACCGTGCCGCCCGGCGATGGCTGCCAGCGCCGCCACCTCGCCCACGCCGTAGACCGCCCCCCGCTCCGTCGCCTGCGTGATCGAGAGAGCCGAGGGCTGGACGTTATGCACGCTCGCCTGCGGGGCCAGTGCGGCCTCCAGCCCCTGCGGCGTGATCTTGGCCTCGTCCCCGTCCAGCAGCGCGAGTTTGGCACCGCCGCTGAAGAACTCCGGCGCGCCGCATTCGTCCACCTCGATATGCGCGATGCGATGGCAGAGGATGCTGCCCCATGGCGGCGCGAGCGTCGCCAGCGCCAGCGCGTTCGCCGCGGTGCCCGTGGCCACGAGGAACACGCGCGCCTCCGGGGCCGCGAAGATCTCGCGCACCATCGCCTCCACCCGCGCCGTTCCGACATCGTCGCCATAGGGCATGGTGTAGCCCTCATTCGCCGCCACCACGGCCGCCATCACCTCAGGCGCCGCCCCGGACGCATTGTCGGACGTGAAGATCATGGAGGGCGCCTTTCAGCAGGGTCGTTCGAGGGCTGGCTCACCGGTCGATGATGCCATCGACGATATGGTTCTCGAGGTCCTCCTCGGCGACCTCCCATTCCGGCACCGTGTCTTTCATCGCATGGCCCGCCTCGGCCACGCTTTCGCGCCGCCCGGTGAGGAGCGGGTGCCAGGGCGGCAGGGGCTGGGCATAGTGGCGGAGACGGTAGGCGCAGGTGCCGGGCAGCCAGGTCGCATGCTCCGCCATGCTGCCCGGGCTCAGTACCACACACCCGGGCACCAGCGTCTGGCGCAGCGCGTAGTTCCCGCACTGGCAGGTCGCAGGATCGTACAGACGGCAGGCGACGTCGGTATAATGCACCTCATCCGTCTCCTCGTCCTCCAGCTTCAACAGGCAGCACTTCCCGCACCCATCGCAAAGCGCCTCCCACTCCGCCCCATTCAGCGCGTCCAGCGGCAGTTCCCAAAAGCGCTGCCTCAGGACATCGCCGGATTTCTTCGACATCGGAGGCACTCCGGCCATCAGGGAGGGCCCGGGGGGAAGTCGGGGCCAGGGATGCGGCGGGGCCAGACGCGGAGGCAGGCCTGGCCGATCTTCGTCTCGGGCGCGAAGCGGGCGACGACTACGGCCATGATCAGACCGGAGACGGTCAGCACCGTCAGCACCGCGTCCGCCCGCAGGCCGAGGGCGATCAGCACCGCCACCACCACCGCCGAGGCGACGATAAAGCTCGCATCGATGACGTTCGAGGCGGCGATATACTGTGCCCGCGCCTCGGGCTCCGCCACCTGCTGCAGGATTGCGTTGAGCGGCGTCACATAGGCGCCCGCGCAGGCCGAGATCAGCACGAAGTCCACCAGGATCCGCCAGCCCTCGAAGGTTGAGAAGAACTCGGCCCGCGAGAGCAGTTCCGGCGGCGGCACGCTTGGCGTGGCTAGCCAGAGCTCGATCGCCATGATCCCCATGCCGAGCGCGCCGTAGGGCGGGAGGGAAATCAGTTCCCGCCCCCGGATCAGCCGCTCCGACAGCAGCGCGCCGATGGCGACGCCCACGGAGAACCCGGCCAAGAGCACCGTGAGCACGCCCTCATCGGCACCCAGCACTTCCTTTGCATAGGCGGGCAGGAGCGAGAGGAAGGTCGCGCCGAGGAACCAGAACCACGAGATGAAGAACAGCGTCCGGAAGGCCGGCTTGTTGTGTGAGATCCGCGCGATGAGCTGCCAGATCGCCCGGGGAAAGAGCCAGTCCACCGGCTTCTTTTCGCCCTCCGCCGGTGGGGCAGGGGGCGCGTTGAGCGCCGCGATGAAACCCGCGACGGCGACCAGCACCACGATCACCGAGACAAGCGTCACGCCGTAATCCGTCAGGATCAGCTCGTTGCCGAGGATCGTCCCGAAGATGATGGCCAGGAACGTCGAGCCCTGGACGAGCCCGTTCCCCCCGATCAGCTCCTTCGGCGAGAGGTATTGCGGCAGCACCGAGTACTTGATGGGCGCGAAGACGGCCGACTGCGCGCCCATCAGGAAGAGCACGAAGTAGAGGAAGTAGATGTTCTGAGTGTGGTAGCCGATCACGGCCAGACCCATCACCACGATCTCCCATCCCTTCACGAAGCGCATCATCACCGCCTTGTCCATGCGGTCCGCGATCTGCCCGGCGGTGGGGGTGACGATGGCGAAGGGCAGGATGAAGAGGGCGGAGGCGATAACGCCGAGGAGCGAGATCGGCGTCTCCATCTCGGCTGCGAGCCGATAGGTGACCAGCGCCACGAAGGCCTTCTGGTAGACCTGGTCGTTGAAGGCGCCGAGGAACTGCACGAGGAAGATGGGCAGGAATCGCCGCGTGCCGAGCAGGGCGAACTGGTTCGGTGTGTCGCTCATCCGGCGCCTCCAAATGCTGCCACCCCTGCCTGAAGGCCGCGCGCGCTGCGGTCAACAGCCCTGCTGACGCGCCGCGCCTTCCACGTTGCGGAACCCCTTCCGCACTATTCCGCGGCGCGGAAGCGAATGGCGCGGTCTTCCACCCTGCGGAGCGCGCGGCGCCCGGGCCGTCCCTATCCTTGGTGCAGCGATGAACCGCGGCCGCCCGGCCGCCAAGGGAGGGCTAGCCATGACGACGACGGACAAGAAATCGATCCTCATTCTCGGCGCGAGCTATGGCTCGCTGCTCGGCATGAAGCTGGTGCTGGCGGGGCATGACGTGACCCTCGTGTGCCTGCCGGAGGAAGCGGCGCTCATCAACAAGGAAGGCGCCCGTGTGCGCATGCCCATCCGCGGGCGCGACGGGCTCGTGACGCTCGACAGCCGCAGCGCCCCGGGCACGCTCTCCGCCGCGGGCCCCGAGGATGTGGACCCTGCCGCCTTCGACCTCATCGGCCTGGCGATGCAGGAGCCGCAATACGCCCACCCGGCCATCCGCGCGCTGATGGGCAAGGTGGCGGAGAGCGCCGTGCCCGTCATGTCGATCATGAACATGCCACCGCTGCCCTTCCTCGCCCGCCTGCCGGGTGTCGATACTGCGATGCTCCGCGGCGCCTACCGCGATGCGCGCGTGTGGGACGCTTTCGAGCCCGCGCGCGTCACCCTCGCCAGCCCCGACCCGCAGGCCTTCCGCCCGCCGGAGGAGCCCATGAACGTGCTCCAGGTCAGCCTGCCCACCAATTTCAAGGTCGCGGCCTTCGACGACCCGGCCCACACCGCCCTCCTCCGCCAGCTCGAGGCGGATATCGACGCTGTTCGCCATGTGGAAGAGGGCGAGATGCTCGAGCTTCCCGTGAAGCTCCGCGTCTTCGACAGCCTCTATGTCCCGCTCGCCAAATGGGCGATGCTGCTCACCGGAAACTACCGCTGTGTCACGCCCGAAGGGCCGCGCGCCATCCGCAACGCGGTGCATAGCGACCCCGCCGCCTCGGAGGCGATCTATGCCTGGGTGAAGGAGGTCTGCGTCGCCCTCGGCGCGGCGCCAGGCGATCTCGTGCCCTTCGAGAAATACGCCAACGCCGCGAAGGGTCTCGCGAAGCCAAGCTCCGCCGCCCGCGCCCTCTACGCAGGCGCCCCGGCCATCGAGCGCGTGGACCGCATTGTGCAGGCCCTTGCCCGCACCCAGGGCCGATCACACCCCGTGCTCGACGAAACCGTCGCCCTCGTCGACGCCCAACTCGCCCGCAACGCCACCGACTACGCCGCTTGAGGGCGGCGGCGCAGCCTCAGGCAGCCGGCGACTGCTCCGCCGGCTCCTCGCGGCTCGCTTTTGGGACCTCACCGTGGTTGTTCACGCCGCGGGCCTTGCGGTCTTCGGCCTCGGCCAGCATTTCGGCCGGGGCGTGTTCGCGGATGAGGCGCATGGTGCCCTCCTCGATCCGTCGCTCCACCTCCTCCTGGAACGCCTCAAAGGAAAGGCCCTCCGGCATCGGCTCCAGGAACTCGATGGCGCCTGTGGTGTCCGGGTTCTTGCTCCATTCGCGCCGGGGCCACACCACGCCGAGGCTCGCGACCACAGGGATCGTGACCGGGTTGAGCCGGGTGTAGATATGCGCGGCCCCGCGCCGGTAGCGCTCCTTCGCGCCGAGCTTCATCAGCTCGCCCTCGGGGTAGATCATCATCGGCCGGCTCTGCGCGAAGGTGGCCGCGGCTCCCTCGATCGTCTGTTCCGTCCGGTTCTGCGGGCCGCTCTCGATCGCCACCATCACGATCTCGAGCTTCTTCATGATGGTGCCGAAGAACGGGTAGTTCTCCAGCTCCTTCATCGCCACCGCCCCGGTGTAGGGAAAGAGCACCGCCAGCATCACGACATCGAGCTCCGACTGGTGCTTCGAGACCAGGAGCACGGGCCGCTCGGGCGTGAATTCGGGCACGTTCTCGAGACCCCGTACCTCCACCTTGGCGCCGAGGATCACGTCCAGCGCGCGCACGGTGGTGTCTCCCCACGCCTTCAGCGTGGGGTAGAGGCCGTGACGGTCCCGGAACTGCGCGAGCAGCGCGACTTTCGCCGCGATGTAGACCGTGTAGGCGTAGAAGAAGAGGTTGAAGAGCGTTACGCGCATTGGGCCACCCCGGCAGCTTTGCGGGAGCGCCGGACGGCCCTCCGCATGACAATGAGCGGATATCAGCCCGCCTTGACGCTTAGGATAGCGCGCGCCTCCGCGCTGTCCTTGTCCATCTGGACGATGAGCGCTTCTGGCCCCTCATAGGCCAGTTCGGGTCGCAGGAATGCCACGAGCTCTGCGACGATGGGTGTGCCGTAGAGATCGCCCGCGAAATCGAAGAGATGCACCTCGAAATTCGGTGCGTTCACGCCGAAAGTCGGCCGCTCGCCGATGGAGGCGACGCCGTCGTGCCGCCCCTTATGCGGCCCGTCCAGCACCTGCACCCGCGCGGCGTAGACGCCATAGGCGGGCACCAGTTGTTCTCCGAAGGCGAGGTTGGCTGTCGGATAGCCCAGCGTCCGTCCCCGCTGGTCGCCCTGCACCACAGGGCCGGAGACGGCGTGGGGCCGGCCCAGGATGCTCGCCGCTTCGTCCATCGCCCCGCGGCGCACCGCATCGCGCGCGGCGGTGGAGGAGTAGTCCCCCGTCTCGTCGCCGACGAGCGGCATCACGGTGACCTCGAAGCCAAGCGCCTGGCCGAGCTGACGCAGCATCGCGGCATCGCCTGCGCGCCCGCGACCGAAGCGAAAATCGGCGCCGATGGTCAGATGCGCAACCCCCAGGCCGTGCGCCAGCACGTCCCGGGCGAAACGGGCCGGGCTCATCCCCGCAAGCGCACGGTCGAAGGGCAGCACCGAAAGGCGCTCCACCCCCGCCATCGCCAGCAGGCGTGCTCGTTCCGCGTCCGTCGTCAGCCGGAAGGGCGGGGCGTCGGGCTGGAAGAGGCGACGGGGATGGGGCTCGAAGGTGATGGCGGCGAGCGGTGCGCCGGGCCGGGCTGCATGCGCTGCCGAGATCAGCGCCTGATGGCCGAGATGCACCCCGTCGAGATTGCCGAGCGCCGCGGTGGCCCCCTCAAGGGGCAGGGCGCCGGCGGGATGCTGAAAGCCGTCGATGCGCTGCATGGGGCCTTTCCGGGGAGCGCCTGTGGCGCACGCCCCGGGTCAGGCCTGGGCGTCCGCGGGCGTCGTCAGTCGAACTTCTTGGAGGGCGCGAGCACCAGCGCCTCGCCCTTCAGCACGACCTTCTCGCCGACGCTGCACCGGCAATCAAGGGTGACCCGCCGCTTGGCATGGTCGATCGCCGCAACGGTCACGCTCGCCACCACACGGTCCCCCGGGCGCACGGGGCCGAGGAACTTGAGGCTCTGTCCCATGTAGACCGTGCCGTGCCCCGGCAGCTGCTCGCCGATCACGGCCGAGATCAGCCCGGCGGTGAGCATGCCGTGCGCGATGCGGCCGCCGAAGATGGTGTCCTGCGCATACTCTTCGTCGAGATGCACCGGGTTTCTATCGGTCGAAAGCTCGGCGAAGAGTGCGATCTCGCGGTCCGTCACCGTCCGGGCGAGGCTGCGCTCCATCCCGGTCTCGAGATCTTCGATGCAGATGGTGCCGCGCCGGATCGGACGGCCCTCGCCATCCACCACACCGATCTGCGCTGCCGCCTCCACGGGGCTCGGGGCCGTCGTGCCACTGTCGAACATGGGTCGCCTCCGCTTCGGTTCGCGTTGTCGCCGGGGATCGCCCGGCGCGTATGCTGCACTGCACGATGCCTACAGCAGCCGCGATCAGAGGGCAAGAATATTGCGCAAGATAATTTCGAAAAGATGTCTCAGAAGATCCGATTGATGCGCTCGATTTTAGCGGAGGAAGGACATCGCGTAGCGCGGCTCCTGCCCCTCGCGCGCACAGAACGCGGCAAGGCGCGCCGCGTCAGGCGTCTCGGGCGTATCGCCGATCTCCGCTGCGGCGATCCCGCCCGTGATGAAGAGCGCGTGGCATCCCTGCGCGTGCGCCCCCTTCACATCGGTCGCTATCCCGTCCCCGATACCCAGCACACGGTCGCGCGGCACTGTGCGCCCAGCCAGCGTATCCAGGAGCGCGAAGGCCTCGTCATACGAGGGCGGGTGCGGCTTGCCGTACCAGACGACCTTCGCCCCATCGCCTCCATGCCGCTCCTCATAGCGCTGCGCCAACGCGCCGGCGCACCAGAGGCGCTCCTCGCCCCGATCCACGATGATGTCCGGGTTCGCGCAGAGCACCGGCAGCCCACGCGCCGCCCAACTCTCAAACTCCGCGTCGTAGTCCGATGGCTGCTCGGTCTGATCGTCGCGCAGGCCAACGAGCAGAATCGTTTCGGCTTCGTCGAGGCTCACCGGCGAGCCGAAATCCGAGAGCATGTCGAGGTCCCGATCAGGGCCGATATAGCAGAAGCGGCGCCCGTAGCGGCCGTTGGCCATGGAGCGCTTGCAGGCCTCGCCCGAGGACATGATGCCGTCATGCGTATCGCCCGGTGCGCCGGGCGCGCCGATCCGGTCGAGAAAACGTTGCACGCCGGTCGCAGAAGCGGCGCCCGTAGCGGCCGTTGGCCATGGAGCGCTTGCAGGCCTCGCCCGAGGACATGATGCCGTCATGCGTATCGCCCGGTGCGCCGGGCGCGCCGATCCGGTCGAGAAAACGTTGCACGCCGGTCGCAGGACGGGGGGCGTTGGTCAGCAGGACCACCGTGCCGCCGTTCGCCCGATACCTTCTGAGGGCGTCGAGCGCCTCGGGATATGGGCGAAGGCCGTTGTGATAGCAGCCCCAGAGATCGACGAGGAGCGCGTCGTAATCCGCAGCGATGGCATCCAGCGTTTCGATCAGCTCCGGCATGCGCGATCCCCCTGCGTGCGGCCTGCGCGCCTCGCCTAACCGCGGGTACCGCCGGGCGCAAGAGACGCCGTCATGACGGTTGCGCGACGCCGTTAGGCGCGACGCCAGAGCGGGCGGAGGGTGAGGAAGAGGCGGTATGCCCCCTCGGCGATCTGCGTGAAGGGTGCGCGGTCGAAGATCCGTGCCACGCGCGCCGTCGGCCGAAGCTGCCGCCAGAGCGCGAAGAAGCCAGCCGCCCCATCCGCCAGCGCCCCGTCGGAGCGGCGCACCGTGAAGCGGGCCAGCAGCTGCTTGCGATCCGCGCCCTCTGGCAGCGCGGCGTCCGGCGCCGAGGCAACATCGATCCACTCGACATCCTCCGCACCGGTCATGCGCTTGTACCCCGCAACCTCACGCGAACAGATCGGGCAGCCCCCGTCGTACCACACGGTGGTGGCGGCACGCGGATCTGAGGTTCCGGCGGCGGGCGTCTCGGTTGCGGTCGTCATGGGCGTGTCCTGTAGTCGCATTACCTCTCGCCCGCGAGATGGCGCGGCGAGCGCCGGCTGTCGAGCGAGGAGGCGGAGATGACGCAGACGAAGGGGAGCGGCTCGGAGACAGACCAAGCCGATAGGGTGCCGCTCATGCCCGGTGTCCCGGCTCCGGCTGGCTGGCTGGGCCTCTCGGGTCTCCTCCCTTTCTTTACCGGCGCGCTCGCGGTTGCGGTGCTTAGCGACGCGCCCCAACTGCTCGCCGCCCAGCTCCTCGCGGGGTATGGCGCGGTTATTCTCTCTTTCATGGGGGGGTGCCGCTGGGGCTTCGCGGCGGCAGGCATGGGGGCGGCGCATGGCAACGGTCCCTGGTTCGCGTACGCCGCCTCCGTGGTGCCCTCGCTCTATGCCTGGGTGGTGCTCGTCCTGCCCGATCCCTGGCGAATGGCTCTCCTCGCGCTCGGCTTTCTGGGCCTCCTTGGTGCGGACTACGCGCTCGCGGCCCGTGGCGGGGCGCCCGCGTGGTGGCCCGCGCTCCGCCTGCCGCTCAGCCTCGGCGCCGCGGGCAGCCTGCTCTTCGCAGCACTTCTTGGGTGAGGGGGTTACTCCGACACGGGTGTGACGACGAAACCCTCGGCGCGAAGTAGCGCCACCAGACCCTCTTCGCCCGGCAGGTGCAGCGCTCCCACGGCCACGAACCCGCCGGGCGAGGAGAGGACATCCCGCAGCGGTGCCATCCAGGCCCGGTTCCGCCCGTCGAGGATCGCCTCGGAGAACGCGTCCGCTAGCGCCTCCGCTTCGGCCGATGTACCGGTCTGCGCCACGCCGATGATCTCCGCTGCCTGCGTGGAGAAGACGCTGATCATGCCCGTGCGCCCGGCGACGTAGAGCGTGAGCATGGTGCGCCGGATGTCCTCGTCATGCGGTGCGAGGGCCAGCATGTCGCGCGCCAGGCCGAGCGAGGCCGCGTCCCCGATCTCGTCGAAGGCCGCCAGCGCTGCCTCGTAGGTCTCGAGCCCTCTCACCGGCAGCCCCCGCGCCTCTGCCTCCTCGATCAGCACACGATCGAGCACCGGCGCACCTGCCCCCATGGCCGCAAGCTGGCAGGCGGGCGTGCCCAGCAGTGAGAACAGGAGCCATGGCTTCAACTGGGCGGCTGCAGCGAGGCTGAGGCCGCGCGCGGCCAGGGCCTGCTCCGCCGCCGCCCGCTCCTCCCGGTCAAGGCTCTCGGCGAGCTGCGCACCCAGCCCGTCGCGTCCGCCGCCGAAACTGAAACTCGGATCGGCGGCGATCCGCGCCTCCATCGCCGCAAACTCCTTCTCCGTTAGCTCGACGACCAGCGTGGTGGCCTCCGCAAAGGCAGCGCGCACGGCGGGCGTCAGTGTCCCCGCCGCCTCGGTGTCGTGATAGGTGCCGAAGAGGTGGCCCACGGCGCCGCTTGGCGCCTCCACCTGCCAGAGCCGCCCTTCTCCGTTGGGCACCTCGGCGGCCTCCACCTCCATCGCCGCCCGCGCTCCCGCGTCCATTCCGGCGATCAGATCGACGCCGTTGCACGTCGCTGTCGCCGCGCCGGCGAACAGGGAGAGCGCCAGCGCCAGCACCGCATCGCGGCAACGGGGAAGGCCGATGGGCGTCAACATTTCTCGGTCCTCCGATGATGCACCACAAAGGAGCCAGCCTTTCCCAATGCATGCAAGCGGTTGGAAACCGCTGGCGACCGCCGAGGGCTTTTTCGTGTCGGTTTCCTTGATTTCGCACGGCGATCCGCGCGTTTTCCGCCACTCGGCTGGTTGACAGATGCAGCGCTCTCGCTTAGCTCCGCGCTGCAGTTAGCACTCCTGATTGGGGAGTGCTAACAGGGCTTCTGGGGCGGTTCTGATCGCGCCGGGGGCTTCTGGTAGCAACGATATCAAACGGGGCTCAACATCATGGGTTTCACTCCCCTGCACGACCGCGTGCTCGTCCGCCGCATCGAAAGCGAAGAGAAGACCAAGGGCGGTCTGATCATCCCTGACAGCGCCAAGGAGAAGCCGCAGGAAGGCGAAATCGTCGCCGTGGGCGCCGGCGCGAAGGACGATGACGGCGACCGCATCGCCCTCGACGTGAAGGCTGGCGACCGCGTGCTCTTCGGCAAGTGGTCCGGCACCGAGGTGAAGATCGACGGCGAGGATCTCCTCATCATGAAGGAGAGCGACATCCTCGGCATCGTCACCGAAGGCGCCAGCGCCAGCCAGGCGGCCTGAGCTAGCGGTAGGGTGGGGTTCGACCCCACCACCTGAAGAACGATCGCCAGGCGACGGTGGGGTCGAACCCCACCCTACCGCCGGCGGCAAACTCACCCCATAGAACGGAGCTGACAGCAATGGCTGCCAAGGACGTGAAATTCCACACCGATGCACGCGAGCGCATGCTCAAGGGTGTCAACATCCTCGCCGACGCGGTGAAGGTTACCCTCGGCCCCAAGGGCCGCAATGTCGTGCTCGACAAGAGCTTCGGCGCCCCCCGGATCACCAAGGACGGCGTGAGCGTCGCCAAGGAGATCGAGCTCTCGGACAAATTCGAGAACATGGGCGCGCAGATGGTCCGCGAGGTCGCCTCGAAGACCAATGACGAGGCCGGCGACGGTACCACCACCGCCACCGTGCTCGCCCAGGCGATCGTCAAGGAAGGCATGAAGTCGGTTGCCGCCGGCATGAACCCGATGGACGTCAAGCGCGGCGTCGATAAGGCGGTCCTGCACGTGGTCGCCCAGATCAAGGAAATGTCCCGCCCGGTGAGCGACTCGAACGAGGTCGCTCAGGTCGGCGCCATCTCCGCGAACGGCGAGACCGCCATCGGCCAGCAGATCGCGGATGCGATGCAGAAGGTTGGCAACGAGGGCGTGATCACGGTCGAGGAGAACAAGGGCCTCGAGACCGAGACGGAAGTCGTCGAGGGCATGCAGTTCGACCGCGGCTACCTCTCGCCGTACTTCATCACCAACGCCGACAAGATGCTCGCCGAGCTCGAGGACTGCTACATCCTCCTGCACGAGAAGAAGCTCTCGTCGCTCCAGCCGATGGTGCCGCTCCTCGAGTCGGTCATCCAGACCGGTAAGCCGCTCCTGATCATCGCCGAGGACGTCGAGGGCGAGGCTCTGGCCACGCTCGTCGTCAACAAGCTCCGCGGTGGCCTCAAGATCGCCGCCGTGAAGGCGCCGGGCTTCGGCGACCGTCGCAAGGCCATGCTGCAGGACATCGCGATCCTCACGGGCGGCCAGGTGATCTCGGAAGATCTCGGCATGAAGCTCGAGAGCGTCACGATCGACATGCTCGGCACCGCCAAGAAGATCCGCATCACGAAGGACGACACCACGGTCGTCGACGGAGCGGGCGACAAGGGCGAGATCGAAGCGCGCGTCGCCCAGATCCGTCAGCAGATCGAAGAGACCACCTCGGACTACGACCGTGAGAAGCTCCAGGAGCGTCTCGCGAAGCTCGCGGGCGGTGTCGCGGTCATCCGCGTCGGCGGCGCGACCGAGGTCGAGGTGAAGGAGCGCAAGGACCGCGTCGACGACGCGCTCAACGCGACCCGTGCGGCCGTTCAGGAAGGCATCGTCCCGGGCGGCGGTGTGGCCCTCGTCCACGCCGTGAAGTCCCTCGAGGGTGTCACCGGTGAGAACGGCGACCAGGATGCCGGCATCGCCATCGTCCGCCGCGCGCTCGAGGCGCCGCTGCGCCAGATCGCCGAGAACGCGGGCGTCGATGGGTCGGTCGTCGCTGGCAAGGTGCGCGAGCAGAGCGACACCAAGTACGGCTACGACGCTCAGAAGGACGAGTACGGCGATCTTGTTGCCAAGGGCATCATCGATCCGGCCAAGGTTGTCCGCTGCGCGCTCGAGGACGCTTCTTCGGTCGCCGGTCTCCTCATCACCACCGAAGCGATGGTGGCCGAGAAGCCCGAGCCGAAGGGTGCCGCTGCCGGCGGCGGCATGCCCGACATGGGCGGCATGGGCGGCATGATGTAATCACGCCGTCTCCGCAGTGCCCTTGGGGCCGCGCTTTCGAGCGCGGCCCTTCTTCGTTGCACGACAGGCCTAGGACCTCCGGGCGCTGGGCAGATTCGATCAATATTTCGATCATATTTTCAGATATTTACTATATTATTTGATACGTTCTTAAGCTTTCCGAACGAAACCTTACGCATGTCCTTAAACGGAGGGTTACATGCTTGAGAGTTTCGAAACCGCGACAGGTACGAGCGCTGCCGACAATCTGGTCGTTCCCGTGAATACCGTGGCCTATGGCCTCGAAGGCGATGACCGGCTGGCGCCCGGACCAGCGCCCGAGGGCGGCGGGATCACCTTCCTGGCCGGCGGGACGGGCCAGGATCTCTACGCCATCAAATCGGGCCGCGGTGCTGTCGCCATCGACACGGATGCCGAGGATGGCATGGGCCTGGAGGGGGTGGCGCTGGGAGCCGAGAGCACGCGTGTCGCGACGGTCGACGACAGCCATCTCGGCATCTGGTCCGAAGAGACCGGGAGCTGGACGTTGCTCGCGAACTACGAGGAGAACAGCGTCCTCTGGATTCGTATGGATGACGGGCTCTACCTCACCCAGCGCCTGCTGGACGACTTCGACGAGCTCTTCAACTTCGTCGGCAACATCTCGGCCTTTGACTTCTTCACCGATGTGGCGGGGCGCCCTTACTCGACCCAGCAGTTGGCCGACGACATCGCCACGATCGAGGGCCGCAGCGCGGCGTTCGAAGCCGACGAGGCCACGGCGCTCAGCCGGGCGGCGGTGGAAGAGATCGCACTTCTCTACGAAGCAGCGTTCGACCGGGATGGCGAGATCGATGCGGAGGGCTTCAACTTCTGGGTCGACAGGCGCGAGGACGGATTGAGCTACGAGGACGTCGCCAAGGCGTTCATCGGCTCGGACGAGTTCTCGGAAAGCGTCGGCGCCCCCGGCGCGCTCAGCGATGAGGCCTTCGTCGCCGCGCTCTATGAGAGCGTGCTCGACCGGCCCGGGGAGGCCGATGGCATCGCGTTCTGGACCGATGCTCTTGCCGGGGGCACGGGGCGCGATGCCGTGCTGGTCTCCTTCGCGCTGAGCGACGAGAATCGGGCGGCAGCGGACTTCCTCGACACGCTGACCGCGGTTTCCGAAGGCGTTTGGGACTTCGCCTGATCCCCGCAATCAAGGCGCGCAGCTGAGCCGCACGAGTGCGTGATCCCGGCTGCGCGCCGGCGCAAGCTGGCGTAGGCTGGCCGGATCATTCGGAGGATCCGCCATATGCGCCAGCTCATCGTGCCCATCGCCGCTCTCGCCATCGCCACCCTGCCGTCGGCCGCGCAGGAAACTGCACCAGAGCTCGAGGCGCCCGAAGCGGCCGAGCCGGCGCCGGCACCAGCGCCGGAAGTTGGCGCGCAGCCAGAAGCGGAGGCCCCGGGATCGGAGGCGCCTGAAGCGACGGCGGGCATGACGCTCGAGACCATCGGAACGATCGTGCGACGTCTGGATGCCGAGGCGCAGGGCACGCCGGACGGGCGCATGCTGCAGTTCACGATCCGCGAGACCGTGCTGCTCTTCGTCTCCGACCCCACCCACAACCGTATGCGGCTCATGACGCCGATCCGACTGGCGGAGGGGCTGACCGAGGAAGAGCTGATCCGCATGTCGCAGGCGAATTTCGACAGCGCGCTCGACGCCCGCTACGCGATTGCGCGGGGAACACTCTGGTCCGTCTTCATCCACCCCCTCCGCGAGCTCGAGGAGCGGCAGTTCATTGCCGCCATCGGCCAGGTGGTGAACGCTGCCACGAGCTATGGCTCCAGCTACTCCTCCGGCCTGCTGAGCTTCGGCGGGGGCGACAGCAACACGCTCCGCCAGCGCGAACTGATCGACGAGTTGCTGAAGCAGGGCCAGCCGATCTGAACAAGGCGCTGGCTTGGCGGGGAGCGCCAGTTCGGGCAGACACCGCGCATGAAACGCGACCTCAATATCCGCCCGGGCAAGGCGGAGGATGCAGCAGCCATTGCGGCCATGGCCAACATGCTGGCCGCTGTGGTGGGCGATCATCCGCCTGGTGGCGGCGTGATGACCGCAGAGATCGTCGCACGCGATCTGGTCGATGCGCCGGGACTGACCTTGCTGGTCGCCGATATCGAAGGCGAGGCGGTGGGCTACGCCCTCCTGACCGCGGCGTACGAAACCTCCCATGCGGCGCGGGGCGTCTAC
Source organism: Pseudomonadota bacterium (assembly GCA_038528605.1). Classification (GTDB taxonomy): domain Bacteria; phylum Pseudomonadota; class Alphaproteobacteria; order Rhodobacterales; family Rhodobacteraceae; genus Thermohalobaculum. Next base: position 28,682 of record JBCBEP010000011.1, on the reverse strand, counting down.
CTTGTCGATCTTGCCGTGGCCGAGACCGCACAGCGCCAGGGCGTCGGGCGGGCATTAATGCGGGCGGCGGCGCGCGAGGCGGTGGCCACGGGCGGGCGTTACATCAACTGGGTTGTAGCGCCCGGGAACGACGGTGCGAAGGTGTTCTACGATGGTGTCGGCGGCATCAAGGAGCCGATCGAGGCGCGGGCCATTTTCGGCCCCGCCTTCGAGGCGCTTCTCGGTGAGGAGGACTGAGCTGGGCCCAGCCCTCCTCACCGTCGGCTTCACTCCGCCGCCATCGCCACCTGGCTGCAGAAGCAGGAGGCTTTCACCGGCACCTCGGCGCGGGCGGCGGCGAGGTCGAGGCGCGGCTTGATGTGCGCGGCTTCCACCGTTTCGCCCCGGCGGACGAGGCATTCGTGGAGGCCTTTCAGCGACCACACGTTCTCCGGGTGGATGCAGGCGCGGCTCAGCGTGCCGTCGAGGCCCAGATCGGCCCGGTAAACCGCCTCGGCCTCCTCGTAGCGCCCCTGCTCCATGAGGAGCGCGCCGAGGGCATGGCGCGTCGGCTGCATCCAGCCCCAAGGCTCGTCGTAGGGCAGCGCATCGTCGAGCGCGACCGAGCGGCGAAGGTGATCGAAGGCGACGTCGAAGTTCCCCTTCCGGTATTCGAGCTCGCCCTCCAGCATCGCGTGCGCGATCTCGAGCAGGTCCACCACCGTGTTGTTGTGGACGAGACGGCTCTCCTTCTGCGCGGCCTTCGCCTTCAGGAAGGCTTCTCGCGCCGCCTCCGCCTCCTCGACGCGGCCGAGGGCCGAGTAGGCGACCGCCTTGGCGTAGCGCATCATCGAAATCGTGGAGCAGTAGAGTTCCTTATCCGCCGGCTCCTCCTGCGCGATGATGTCCTCCCATTTCCCGAAGCGCACCAGCACATGCTGTTTCATCGGGAAGTAACCCTCGATGAAATCTGCCATAGGCGGGCTCTCGATGCGCAGAACATCTTCCGGCGTGGTGTCGATCAGCTCCTGCGCAGCGGCGAGCGCGGGCGTGTACTGGCCAAGGAACATGGCGCCGTAGATGGCGAAGTGGTGATTATGCGTGCGGTAAAGGGCGTAGACGTTCAGCGCCCCGCGGGCGGCGAGGAACTTGCGGTCGGCCTCGATCGCCTTTTGGTTCCAGTGCATGACGTTGTGGTAGTGGCCGCAGAGCACGTCGATATGCGTGGGCATATGGATCAGGTGGCCGAGATCTGGCGCGATCTGGCGCAGGCGGTCGCCACTGCGCAGCGCCTTCTCAGGGAACGGCGACATCTCCATGAGATGCACGTGAAGGTGCAGGAGGCCCGGGTGGTCCCATGCGCCCGGATCGGTCGCGAAGGCTTCATCCAGCACCGCCATCGCTTCCTCGGTGCCCGCGCCCTCGGCGACGCCACCGGTGGAGAGATCCCACATCTTCCAGGGCGTCTCGTTCATGATCGCCTCGACGAAGACGGCGCGCACTTCGCGATCGGCCTTGTTGGCTTCGAAAACCGCGCGCATCGCGGCGGTGAAGGCCTTGTCCCAGGGGCGCATGTCCTCCAGCGGCTCGCGTGCCTGGTAGCGGGCGCCGAGCGCTTCGATCATCGCCTGTTCCACGGCGCTCGCGCCCGGTGCGTGCTTCATGGCCTCCTGCATGGCGTCATAGGCCGCGCCCAGCGCCGCTGCCTTGCCCGCAGGGTCATAGAGATGCCAGGGCAGGTTGTAGTTCGGCCCCGCCGCATAGGAGATGCCCCACCATGCCATCGCACAGGTGGGATCGGCCTTCGTCGCCTCGGTGAAGCAGGTGATCGCTTCCTCGTGCGAGTAGCCGTAGAGCCAGTTCAGCCCGCGGTCGAACCACGTCTGCGCCTCAGCGTTCGCAGCGGTCACCTCACGCGAAAAGGAACCGACGTCAAAGGGATAATCCATACTCATGCCCTCCATGCCGTTACGTCCGCTCTGGGTACCATCCGAACGATCCCAAAGGCGCGTCAATTGAGCGACAATCCTGCAGCCACGCAGCGGTGGGCCTTGCCACGACTCGGCAACTCGTCCCAGTCTTGTGATCACAAAGCGCAGGGCGTGGGCCCCGTGCTGGTTTTCGCACCCGATCAGGACCGGACCAATGGCCGACGATATGCTCACCAATGCGCAGACACGCGACCTCGAGGCGCTGCTGCATCCCTACACGAACGCGGCCTACCACCGGAAAGTGGGTGCCCACCTCATCGAGGGCGGCTCGGGCGTGCATGTGTGGGACGACCAGGGCCGCCGCTTCATCGAAGGCATGGCCGGCCTCTGGTGCTGCGGCCTCGGCTTCGGGGACGATGAACTGATCGAGGCGGCGCAGGAGCAGCTGGCGCGCCTGCCCTATTACCACCTCTTCGGCGGCCGCACGCATGAGCCGGCCATCGAGCTTGCCGAGAAGATCAAGGATCTCTTCCCGATGCCCATGGCGCGGGTCTTCTACTGCTCGTCCGGCTCCGAGGCGAACGACACGCAGGTCAAGCTCCTCTGGTACATGAACAATGCCCTCGGCCGGCCGGAGAAGAAGAAGATCATCAGCCGCAAGAAGGGCTATCACGGTGTCACGCTCGTCAGCGCTTCGATGACTGGCCTGCCCGTGAACCACGGCAGCTTCGATCTGCCCTTCGACTTCATCAAGCACACCACCACCCCGCATTACTGGCGCGAGGCGCAGGAGGGCGAGACGGAGGCCGAGTTTGCGCAGCGGCTGGCTGCCGATCTCGAGGCGCTGATCGAGGCCGAGGGACCTGACACCGTGGCGGGCTTCATCGCCGAGCCGGTGATGGGGGCCGGCGGCGTCATCATCCCGCCCGAGGGCTATTTCGAGGCCGTGGGCGCGGTGCTCGAGAAGCACGATGTCATGTGGATCGACGATGAGGTGATCTGCGGCTTCGGGCGCACGGGCAACTGGTTCGGTGCCGAGACCTTCAACATGCAGCCGACCAGCGTGAGCATGGCGAAGCAGCTCACCGGCGGCTACGTGCCCCTCTCGGCCGTGGCGATGAACAAGGAGATGGCGGAGGCCATCGAGGAGGAGAGCGCGAAGCACCCGAGCCTTGGCCACGGTTTCACCTATGGCGGACACCCGCTGGGCTGCGCCGTGGGTGTGAAGACGCTCGAAATCTACCAGAAGCGCGACATTCTGGGCCATGTGCGCCGCGTGGCGCCGGGCTTCCAGGCCCATGTGCGCCGGTATGCCGACCATCCGCTGGTCGGCGAAGCGCGCGGTATCGGCCTTCTGGGCGCGCTCGAGCTCAGCCCGAACAAGGCCACGAAGGCGACCTTCGCGGCGCCGGGCAAGGTGGGCAAGTACATGGCCGACGTGCTCCTGAAGCACGGTGTCATCCTGCGGGCCATCGGCGACACGCTCGCCTTCTGTCCGCCCATGGTGATCAGCGAGGATGAGATCGAGCAGTTGTTCGCGCCGATCGAGATCGCCCTAGACGCAACCCATGCCTGGGCCACCGCCGAAGGCCTTATGGGCTGATACGCCGTGGCTGCCGGCCCCCGCGTGGGGCCGGCCCAGCTCCGATACCGCCTTGGGTTGTGGCGATTCGGGGGCGATCGCCTATGCGGGCGTATGCAGTTCCAGAACTGTCTCAAATCAAGCCATTGTTATTGGTTAATTTTTTGTTGTTGGGGGGCCTCCCCTCATCTGCGTGCCGAAAGCCTTGATCCGGCCACCGTGGTCTCCCACAACTACGGTGGGAGTGGGAGGTACGTATGTTTATGACGAGAACGATCGTAGAGATCGTATCGGCGACCGTATTCTGCGTCGGTGTCCAGATGCTGCTTGGCTACATCCCCTTGCTCGGCGGCTTGGATGTGGCCAGCGTGAAAATCGCGGTCGCCATCTCGGCGGTTCTGACAGCGGTGGCGATCTTTAGCCGGCTGAACACTGTCCGCACGCAGCATTTCGCGCTGGCGATCGGCCTCGTTGGTGCTGTTCTGTCGGCGGATCTGCTGATCGGCGAGGACGATACCCAGAACGCCGATAACGGCATCAGTACCGAGCAACTGCTGGAACGCTTCGTGCCGGCCCCGCATCGCTGTGTGGGCGAGCGCTGCGTCGGCTGATCTGCCAAGGCCTCGCCGCGCTCGGTTAACCGCGCGGCCGCCAACATTCCGGTTGCCCTTTCCCCTCCCGGTTGAAACCTTAGGCCAACGGTTTCAATCGGGGGAGACACTGAAATGAAGAAGCAGCCACGGTTCGCGCGCCTCGCACTCGGCGCCCTGCTGGCAATGCCGCTCGCGTGGTTCGTCGCCGCGCCCCCCGTGACCGCTTCTGCCGGTCCGGTGCTCGACAAGATCGTGGAGCGGAAGGTCATCCGCTTCGGTTACCGCACTGATGCCCCGCCCTTCTCGATGAGCATCGATGGCCGTCCGCAGGGCTATAGCATCGATCTCTGTGGTCGTGTCGCCGGCGCAATCCTCGAGACCTCCGGGCTTCAGGAGCTGACCGGCACCTTCACTGCTGTCGACGTCGCTGATCGCTTCGACGCGCTGGAAGAGGGCCGGATCGACGTTCTTTGCGGTCCGACAACGGCGACGCTCTCACGGCGGGAACGGGTCTCCTTCACTATTCCGATCTTCGCGACCGGTGTCGGCGCAATGCTGGCGTCCAACGCCCCGCCGGCCCTTGCCAACCCGCTCATGGATGCTTTGCCCGGATCGCTTCCGGAAGGCGCGATCGCCGATGCGCTTTCGGGCCGCACGCTGGGCGTACGCGCCGGCACCACGGCCGAGAGCTGGCTGACAGCGGGGGAGGGTGGCTCCCTCGGCGACGCGAAGATCGTGACCTTCGACGACCACGCGGCAGGGGCGGCAGCGGTCGCCGCCGGCGAGGTCGACGTGTATTTCGCCGATCAGGCGATCCTCCTCGGCGTGCTCGCGCGGTCGGACGATGTGGATCGCCTGCAGGTCTCTCCGGCGACGTACACGGTGGAACCCTATGCGCTCGCCATTCCGCGGGGGGATGAGGACCTGCGCCTCGTGCTCGACCGGGCGCTGAGCCACCTCTTCCGGCGCCGGGTGTTCGAGCCGCTCTACGAGCGCTATTTCGGCCCGCTCTCGCTCCAGGCACAGCTGTTCTACCGCGCGGCTGCCTTGCCTGACTGACGGCGCCGGGTCGGCGTGCGATGCAAGCCGGCCCCGCCATCGACGCTCTGTCCCCCTCCGCTCGCTCGGCCTAGGCTTCGGGCAGAGCTGAGAGGAGGCACCGATGGCGCGTGGACAGGACACGCATCGCCCGCTGCATGGCGTGGCGCTGAAGGTTCTCTCCGTCTGCGTCTTCATGGCCATGGCGGTCTGCGTGAAGGTCTCGGCCGAGGAAGTGCCGCCGGGGGAGATCGTGTTCTTCCGCTCGCTCTTCGCCATTCCGGTGATCATGCTCTGGCTCTGGCAACGCCATGAGCTGGCGACCGGGCTGCGGACCGACAATCCGATGGGCCATCTCTGGCGCGGCCTTGTCGGGGCGACGGCGATGGGGCTGACCTTCACCGCGCTCGGCCTGCTGCCCCTGCCGGAGGTAACGGCCATCGGCTATGCCGCGCCGTTGCTCGTCGTGGTCTTCGCCGCGATGTTCCTGAACGAGAAGATCAGGCTCTATCGCCTCGGCGCGGTGTTCCTCGGGCTGCTCGGCGTGATCGTGATGCTGGCGCCCAAGCTCTCGGTCGCGGGGCTTGAGGAGGCGACGAAGGACGAAACGGTCGGGGCCATGGCGATGCTCCTCGGCGCGGTCTTCATGGCGCTGGCCACCTGCTTCGTGCGCAAGATGGTCGAGACGGAGGAGAGTGCGGCGATCGTCTTCTACTTCTCGCTCACCTGCACCGCGCTCTCTCTCTTCACCCTGCCCTTCGGCTGGGCCGTTCCGTCGTGGGAGGTGCTGGGGCTTCTGATCATGGCGGGGCTCCTCGGGGGTGTCGCGCAGATCCTGCTCACCGAAAGCTTCCGCCATGCGGATGCGGGGCTGATCGCCCCTTTCGAATACGCCTCCATGATCCTCTCCATCGGCATCGGCTGGTTTCTGTTTGCGGAGGCGCCCCAGAGCAGCACGCTGATCGGCGCCGTGCTCGTGATCGCCGCCGGTCTCGTGATCATCTACCGGGAGCGTCAGCTCGGTATCGAGCGGGCGAAGGCGCGGCGGTCGGTCAGCCAGAACGGGTAGGGTGTTTCTCCCGGGCTTGACGGGTGGGCCGTGGCGGGCGAGGGCAGGGGCATGCTCGTCTACAAGCTCCTCACCGCCGACGAGGCCGCTGCCTTCAACGCCGATGCCCGGTTCGAGGGGTCGGCGGCGGATCTGGCGGACGGGTTCGTGCATCTCTCGACGGCGGAGCAGGTGCCAGGCACGGCCGCAAAGCATTTCGCGGGGCGCGGGCCGCTAACGCTCGTCGCCCTCGAGGCGGCGGCCCTCGGCGATGCGCTTCGATGGGAACCTTCGCGCGGTGGTGCTCTCTTCCCGCATCTCTACCGCCCGCTACTGGCGGCGGATGCCCGCTGGCAGGCGCCTTATGGCCCGGACGCGGACGGTGCGTGGCCGCTGCCCGGCGCCGAGGCGCCATGAGGCGGCGCCTCGAGCGGCTTGGTCTCGCGGCCCTGAAGCGGCTCGAGCCGGAGCGTGCCCACGGCCTGGCCCTCGCCGCCCTGCGCCATGGCCTTGGGCCCCGCGCTCCCGGCGGCCGGCCGGTCACGTCGCCGAGGCTTGGCATACGGCTCGGGCCACTGGCGCTGGCAAACCCGGTGGGCATCGCGGCGGGGTTTGACAAGAACGGGGAGGCGATGGCGGGTATCCTCGCCGCCGGGCCCGGGTTTCTCGAGGTCGGCGCGGTCACGCCGCTGCCTCAGCCGGGCAATCCGCGGCCCCGCTTGTTCCGTCTGGTGGAGGACGGGGCGGCGATCAATCGGTTCGGGTTCAACAACGACGGGATGGAGGCGCTGGCCACGCGCCTGACCGACGCGCGCGCTGCCGGTCTGCCCGCGCCCATCGGCCTCAATCTCGGTGCGAACAAGACCAGCGAGGACCGGGCGGGGGACTATGAGCTGCTGATCAGGCGCCTCGGCGGCCTCGCGGATTTCCTGACGGTCAACATCTCTTCTCCGAACACCGAGCGGTTGCGCGACCTTCAAGGCCCGGCGGCGCTCGACGCGCTCCTGGCCCGGGCGACCGCGGCGCTCGCTGGTCTGGATGCGCCGCCGCCGCTTTTCCTCAAGATCGCGCCAGATCTCGATGAGCCGGCGCTCGATGCGGTGGCCGACGCTGCCCTCCGCCACCGCCTTGCAGGCATCATCGCCACCAACACCACGCTCTCGCGCGACGGGTTGCACAGCGCCCATGCGGTGGAGACGGGTGGGCTTTCGGGCCGGCCGCTGCTCACGCCCTCCACGGCCGTGCTGCGGGCGGTTGCGATCCGAACCAAGAGTGCGCTCGCCTTGGTCGGTGTGGGCGGTGTCGCAAGTGCTGAGGACGCCTATGCGAAGATCCGCAACGGCGCCTCGGCCGTGCAGCTCTACACGGCGCTCGCCTATCAGGGCCTGGGCCTCGCTGCCGAGATTGCCGAGGGTCTCGACCGGTTGCTGACGCGGGACGGGTTTGCCAGCGTGGCGGACGCCGTGGGCGCCGATCTGCCCTGAGCGGGTGGTTCAGCGCGCGCTGTTTTCGGCATGGAGCCGACGAGCCAGCGCCGGATAGCGCCACGCGAGCAGCACGGCACGGAGCAGCAGAAAGATCCAGACCGCCGCCCACATGCCGTGGTTCCCCAGCGTCTCCGTCATCACCCAGCCCAGCGGCAGGAAGATCGCGGCCACCACGATCATGGCATTGCGCATTGCCGGCCCTGCCGCGGCGCCGACGAAGATGCCGTCGAGCTGGAAGCAGGCGACGCCCGCAAGCGGGATGAGCGCGGCCCACAGCACGTAGGCGGAGGCTGTATCACGCACGGCGTCGACATTCGTGAAGAGCCGGACGATGTCCATCGAGAAGACGCCGAGGAGGAGTGCGAACCCGCAGGCCAGCAACGCCGCCGCGACGCTCGAGACCATGACGGCGCGGTTCAGCCGCCGGGCCGAACGGGCGCCAACCGCCTGTCCCACCAGCGTCTCGGCGGCTATGGCGAAACCGTCGAGCCCCGCTGCGGTGACGAAGAAGAACTCGAGCAGGATCCCGTTGGCCGCGAGCACGAGGTCACCCTGCTGGGAGCCGAGCCTGGTGATCCACGCGAAGCACAGCGTGAGCAGGATCGTGCGCACGAAGATGTCCCGGTTGAGCCGCAGAAGCGCGCCGAGTTCGCCGGGATCCAGCAGCCGCGCCCGGTTCGGCTGCCAGCCCGCCGGGAGGATTTCTGCAAGGCGCGCCCGCACGCACCAAAGCCCGTAGGCGAGCGCGATGCAGTGCGCGATCACCGTGCCGAGCGCCGTGCCCTCGATGCCGAAGCCGAGCCCGAGCACCAGGGTAAGCGTCAGCAAGATGTTGCTAAGCGAGAGCAGGAGCTGCATCTCGAAGAGCCGCCGCGTCCGCTCCTGCCCGGTGAACCAGCCGAGCAGGGCATAGTTCGCGAGCTCCACCGGCGCGCCCCAGATGCGGATGGCGAGGTAGCGGCCCGCCGCATCCTCCGCGGCCACGGAGGCTTCGAAGAGGGTGAGTACCGCCCAGATGATCGGTATCTGCAAAAGGATCAGCGCCACCGCGCAGCCGAGCCCGAGGATGAGCGCGCGGGCGAGGGTGTTCGCCACACGCTCCATCTTCCCCGCGCCAAGGGCCTGGGCGGTGGTGCCGGAGACGCCGATTTGAAGGAAGTTGAACGAGGTGAAGATGAGCGCCATGGCACTCGCGCCAAGGGCGATGCCGGCCAGCAGCGTCGTGTCCCCGAGATTGCCGATGATCGCCGTGTCGATCGCGCCTTGCAGGGGGACGAGGGCGTTGGAGAGCACCACCGGCAAGGCGATGGCGATCACGCGCCCGTAGCTCAGCCCCGCGGTCTCATCGGGCGCCTCTCGGGCCGCGGCGTCGCTCATACGTCCGAGCGGCGCCCGCTGGTGCCCGCTCCCGGCCGGTCCTCATGCGCCTCGAGATCGCCGCCGAGACCTTCGGCGCTGCGCTCCGCCGCAGCGGCTACGTCCTCGGTTTGCTGGTCTTCGTAGAGCCGGTTTCTCATGCGGTCCTCGATCCAGTGAGTAAGCGCGTAGACGATGCCCAGGGCCAGCAGCGCGAGGCCCAGACCCGCGATCAGCACGCCATCCGCCGTCTCCACCTCCAGCAGCACGAATTTGCGCACCACTGCAAGCAGGCCGATGATGACGACGGTTCGGACCTGCACGAGACCGTGATGCCCGCGCACGGCCTGGTGGATCGAGTGCGCGAGCTCGATGGCGATGAGGGCGGCCAGCGCCCGGTCGAACAGCCCCTGGAAAGCCGCATAGTCGAGCCGCTGATCGGGCGTGGAAAGATGCGGCCAGAGGGCGATGAGGAAGGAGCCGGTGGCGAGCAGGATCACCCCCGCCATCCCCGCCAGCAGCACGGCGGAGACCCCGCGCTCGAAATAGGAATACCGCAGTCTTTCCATCATGCCCCTCCGCGCGATGTTCGCCACGCCAAGGTGGCGCGGGGCGGCTGCGGGTAAAGCACGGAGCCGAGACCGAGCGGTCCGCGCTCAGTCCGGCATCAGGAAATTGCCGCGGAGCATGGCGAAGGGGCGGGCACGCTCTTCCTGCCACGCCTCGACCTGCAGATGTGCCACGCGCCGGCCGGGCTTGAGCACGCGGGCCCGGGCGTAGCAGTCCCGCGCCCTGCCGGAGCGGAGGTAGTCCACCGTGACGTCGATGGTGCGCGGCATCGGCGGGAAGCGGCCGGCGCGGACCGCGTCGAGACCATCGCCGCCCGCGTCGATCTCGACGAGCACCCGTTCCCAGGCAAGCTCGATCAGCGCCGTGATCTCGAGGAACGACCCGGTGACGCCCCCGTGGATGGCGGGCAGGAACGGGTTGCCGACGAGGCGCTTCTCGAACGGCAGCCGCGCCGTCAGTTCATCCCCCAGCCGCTCGAACCGCACGCCGAGGAAGCGATTATAGGGCACGTTCTCAGTGAGGGTGGCGAGGGTCGCGTCGCGCAGCGCCTCCCGCTCGGTCGCGGTCTCCGGCAGGCTCATCTGCCCCCCTCCGGCTTGGCGCGTTCGAGAATGAAGGCCCCCGCGGCGGAGGCGATGGGGGCATCCGGCCTGTCGTGGTAGGCGACCGCGCGGGCAAACCCCACCGCACGGGTCAGCCGGTAGCACTCGGCCCGCGCGATCACGGCCTGTCCCGGCGTGGCTGGGCGCATGTAGTCGATGCGCAGATCGAGCGTCGCGGTTGCGCGCAGCTTTCCGGCCTTTGCGGTCTTCTCCGACGACGAGGCCATAACGGCCGCACCACAGGCAGTGTCGAGCAGCGCGGTGATGACACCGCCATGCATCACCCCCGTATCCGGGTCGCCGACCAGCCGCGTATCATAAGGTACGGATAGAAACGCGATTCCATCTCCGGCCTGATGCAGGCGCATCCCGAGCTCGCCGGAGAAGGGCAAGCCCGACATCAACTCCCCCTCACCAAGATCATCACCATGAAGTGACGGTGCGTTCCCAGCGGCTTTCGCGCGCATCAGCGGGCCGATGTCGTCATGCTCCTGATCCGCCATGGGCCGACCCCCAGACCGCTGAATTTAAGACACTTTTTTGAAGGGCTGCGTTGCCCGAGACGGTGAGGCGTAGGCTTGCCGCGGCGGATTGTCGAGGGGAAGCAGCGTCAGGGTTGACGTTTACGTCAAGCTTGGGCATTTGACCTTGGCGTAACGCATCGCCATATCGCCGCCGTTCCACCCCTAGGAGACATGGGAAAATGTCAGAAGAGACTTACACCATCGGCGAGATGTGTCGGGCGTTCGACGTCACCCCTCGGGCACTGCGCTTCTACGAGCAGAAAGAGCTCCTGAAGCCCATCCGCGAGGGCCAGCACCGCCACTACACCAACCGTGACCGGGCGCGTCTGAAGCTCATCCTGCGCGGTAAGCGCTTCGGCTTCAGCCTGGCCGAGATCCGGGAACTGCTCGAGCTCTACTACGTGGGCGACGGGCAGAAGACCCAGCTCGAAGCCACGCTTGATGCGGCTGAGAAGCATCATGTCGAACTCGTGGAAAAGCGCGAGGAGCTCACGGCCGCAATCGGTGAGCTCGAGGAGCACATGACGCTCGTGCGGCGGATGCTGGCGGATAAGGGACACCGCGCCGCGGGCTGATCCCCGGCGCTGCCACAACCGCAGAGGACCACCAATGCCGATCTACACGCCCCCTCTCGAGGATCATCGCTTCGTTCTGCACGAGGTCCTGCGCGTTCATGAGCAGGCCGATATCGAGGGCTACGAGGACCTGACCGAGGACATGACCGGTCAGATCCTCGAGGAAGCCGGGAAGATCGCGCGCGACCTGCTCGCGCCGATCAATCAGGTGGGGGATCGGCAGGGCTGCCGCCTCGAAAACGGTGTCGTCCGCACGCCCGATGGCTTCAAGGAAGCCTGGGCGGCGATGGTGGAGGGCGGCTGGCCCTCCATGGAGTGCGATCCGGAATATGGCGGGCAGGGCATGCCGACGGTGCTGAACATGGCCGTCGGCTCCATGAAGTCCGCCGCCAACATGGCATTCATGATGTATCCGGGCCTCACGCACGGCGCCTACTCGGCGCTCCACAGCCACGGAACCGACGAGCAGAAGCAGACTTACCTGCCCAAGCTTGTGAGCGGTGAGTGGACGGGCACCATGAACCTGACGGAGCCGCAATGCGGCACCGATCTCGGCCTCATCCGCACCAAGGCCACGCCGAACGGCGACGGCTCCTACGCCATCGAAGGTCAGAAGATCTTCATCTCGTCCGGCGAGCACGACATGGCGGAGAACATCATCCACCTCGTTCTCGCCCGCGTTCAGGGGGCGCCCGAGGGTGTGAAGGGCATCTCCCTTTTCGTCGTGCCGAAGTTCATGGTGAACGAGGACGGCAGCCTCGGCCAACGCAACGCGCTCGCCTGCGGTAAGGTCGAGGAGAAGATGGGCATCCACGGCAACGCCACCTGCGTCATGAACTATGACGGGGCGACCGGCTGGATGATCGGCGAGGAGAACAAGGGCCTCCGCGCCATGTTCACCATGATGAACGAGGCACGGCTGCTGGTCGGCATGCAGGGCCTCGCCATCTCTGGCGCCGCGTATCAGAACGCCGCCGCCTACGCGAAGGACCGGGCACAGGGCCGCGCCGTGACCGGCGCCGTGGCGCCGGATGCGAAGGCCGACCCGCTGATCGTGCACCCCGATGTCCGTCGCCTGCTGCTCGACCAGAAGGCGTTCGTCGAGGGTGGCACCGGTTTCCTCGCCTGGGTGTGCCTGCTGCTCGACGCGGAGAAGCGGCATACCGATCCGGTGAAGAAGGAGCAGGCCTCCGACATGGTCGCGCTGCTGACCCCGGTGGTGAAGGGCTTCCTCACGGAGGAAGGCTATCGTCTCACCTCCAACGCCATGCAGGTCTTCGGCGGGCACGGCTATATCGAGGAATGGGGCATGTCGCAGTATGTGCGCGACGCCCGCATCACCATGATCTACGAGGGTGCTACGGGCGTTCAGGCGCTGGATCTCGTGGGCCGCAAGCTTGCCTCCAAGGGCGGCAAGCCAATCATGACGTTCTTCGAGTACATCAAGGGCTACATCAAGGATAACGAGGACGACCTGCACCTGAAGAAGGACTTCCTCGATCCCCTGAAGTCCGCCTCGAAGGACCTTCAGCAGGCCGCCATGTACTTCATGAACGCGGGCATGAAGAACCCGAACGCGGCGCTGGCCGGCTCGGTCGATTTCATGCACCTCTTCGGTCATGTGTGCATGGGACTCGCCTGGGCGCGCATGGCGAAGGCCGCGCATCGCCAGCTGCAGGCGGGGGAGGGCGACAAGGCCTTCTACGAGGCCAAGCTCATGACCGGCCGCTACTACATGAGCCGCATCCTGCCCGAGACGAAGCTCCGCCTCGCCCGCATCGAAAGCGGCGCCGAGCCGGTAATGGATCTCCCGGCCGAGGCATTCTGAGATGGGCAGTGGGGTAAGACCCCACCCTGTCGACGTTCCGGTTCTCCGCGGTAGGGTGGGTTTTACCCCACCCTGGCCCGCGGCAATAACGGAAGGATGGTGCGATGCCGAAGCGCCTGCCTCTCCCCAAGCAGTTCAACGCGGCGCTGACGGAGGAGGCCTATGCCCGCCTCCGCGCGCTTAACGCCGAGCACGGGCTTGGCAACAACTACCTGCTCACGGTTCTGCTCGAACGGCTGGACGCGTACGCTGATCCCGAAAAGCTCGAGCGCGTCTTCAAGGACTTCATCGCCGAATACGGTGCGCCGGCCCCGGCCCGGCCCCGCGGCGAGGACGAATAGCGGGCAAAGGCCCGACAGGAGGAAACGATGACCGATGCCTATATTTTCGACGCGGTGCGGACGCCGCGCGGCAAGGGCAAGAGGGACGGCAGCCTGCACGAGGTCACCGCGCTCTCGCTCTCGACCAAGGTACTGAACGCCCTCAAGGAGCGGAACGACCTCGACACGAGCGCCGTGGAGGACGTCATCTGGGGCTGCGTCACGCCCGTGGGCGAGCAGGGCGGCGAGATCGCGCGCTCGGCGGTGCTCTATGCGGGCTGGGACGAGAGCGTGCCCGGCCTCCACATCAACCGCTTCTGCGCGAGTGGCCTCGAGGCTGCCAATCTCGCGGCCAACCAGGTGCGGGCGGGTGCGGGTGAGCTCTACGTCGCAGGTGGCGTTGAGATGATGAGCCGCGTGCCCATGGGATCGGACGGCTTCGCCATCGGCGTCGATCCTTACGTCGCCATGAAGTCCTACTTCGTGCCCCAGGGCATCTCGGCCGACATCATCGCCACCGAGTTCGGCTTCAGCCGGGATGATGTCGACGCCTACGCGGTCGAGAGCCAGAACCGTGCGGAGGCCGCGTGGAAGGAAGGCCGCTTCGGCAGCTCCGTCCTCACGGTGAAGGACATGAACGGGATCCCGATCCTCGACCATGACGAGCACATGCGGCCGGGAACCGACATGCAGTCCCTCGGCTCGCTGAAGCCCAGCTTCAAGCAGATGGGCGAGAGCATGCCGGGCTTCGATGCCATGGCGATCATGAAGTACCCCCATCTCGAGCGGATCGAGCACGTGCACCATGCCGGCAACTCCTCCGGCATCGTCGATGGTGCGGCTGGCATCCTGATCGGCTCGAAGGAAGTGGGCGAGCGCCTGGGCCTCAGGCCCCGCGCCCGCATCCGCGCTACCGCCAAGATCGGGACCGACCCCACCATCATGCTCACCGGCCCCGTGCCGGCCACCGAAAAGGTGCTGCAGGCCGCAGGCATGGAGATCGGCGATATCGACCTCATGGAGGTCAACGAAGCCTTCTCGTCCATCGTGCTGCGCTTCATGCAGGCCTTCGATGCCGACCATAGCAAAGTGAACGTTAACGGCGGGGCGATCGCCATGGGTCACCCGCTGGGTGCCACCGGCGCGATGATCCTCGGCACGCTGGTCGACGAGCTCGAGCGGAGCGGCAAGGGCACAGGCCTTGCCACGCTCTGCGTCGCCAGCGGCATGGGCGCCGCCACCGTCATCGAACGCGTCTGAGGGAGGGCCAGGACATGAACGATATCTTCCACTACGCGATCGAGGACGGCATCGCGACGATCACCTGGGACCTGCCAGGCGCCAGCATGAACGTGCTGACCATCGAGGGCGTGAAGCAGCTCGACCGTTGTGTTGACCTCGCCCTCGGCGATGCGGATGTGAAGGGGGCCATCATCACATCGGCTAAGCCGGACTTCGCGGGCGGCATGGACCTCAAGGTGCTGGGCGGCCTGAAAGCGGGCGCCGAGGCCGAAGGGGGCAACCCCGCCGAGCGGCTCTTCGGCTTCGTCATGCAGCTCCACGGCGTGCTGCGGAAGATCGAGCGCGGCGGGGCCGACCCCAAGACGCTGAAGGGTGGCAAGCCCTTCGTCTGGGCCTGCCCCGGTACGGCCATGGGCATCGGTGTCGAGATCGGCCTCGCCTGCCACCGCCGCATCGCGGCGGATGGGCGCGGCAAGATCGGCCTGCCCGAGATCCTGGTGGGTCTCTTCCCGGGCGCGGGCGGCACCACGCGGCTCATCCGCATGCTGGGCCTCATGGGCGCCTCCGAGCCGCTTCTCCAGGGCAAGACCTATGCGCCCGCCAAGGCGAAGAGCGCCGGTCTGGTCGATGAGGTGGTCGAGCCCGATCAACTGATGGCGGCGGCGCGGGCCTGGGTCGCGCAGTCGACCGAGGCGGACGCGGTGAAGCCGTGGGACCGCAAGGGCTTCAAGATCCCCGGCGGCGCACCCTACACGCCTCAGGGTTTCGAGATGTTTCTCGGCGGCGTGGCGATGACGCATGGCAAGACGCAGGGTGTCTACCCGGCGGCCAAGGCCATGCTGAGCGCGGTCTATGAAGGCGCGCTAGTGGATTTCGACACGGCCATCCGGATCGAGGCGCGCTGGTTCACCTCGGTGCTCATGAACCCGTCCTCCGAAGCGATGATCCGCTCGCTCTTCCTCTCTAAGCAGGCGCTGGAAAAGGGCGCCGTGCGGCCGGACGTGCCGCCGATGCCGGTGAAGAAGCTCGGTGTCATCGGCGCGGGCATGATGGGTGCCGGCATCGCCCATGTAGCGGCGCTTGCTGGCATCGAGGTGGTGCTTCTCGACCGTGACCAGGAGAGTGCCGACAAGGGCATCGCCACCATCGACGGCCTGCTGACGGATGCGGTGAAGAAGCGCCGCATGACCGAGGAGGCGAAAGGCGACGTGCTCGACCGCGTCACCGCCACGCCGGATTACGCCAAGCTGAAGGGTGTGGACCTGATCGTCGAGGCCGTGTTCGAGGACCCGGGCCTGAAGGCCAAGGTCACGCAGGCGGCCGAGGCTGCGGCGGGCGATGGCGCGATCTTCGCCACCAACACCTCGACCCTGCCGATCTCGGACCTGGCGATGGCCAGCAGCCGGCCTGCCCAGTACATCGGCATCCACTTCTTCAGCCCCGTGCACAAGATGATGCTCGTCGAGATCATCCGCGGGAAGGAGACCGGCGATGCGGCCGTTGCCAAGGCGCTGGACTTCGTGCGCCAGCTGAAGAAGACGCCGATCGTGGTGAACGACGCGCGCTTCTTCTACGCGAACCGCTGCATCCTTCCTTACGTCGACGAAGGCGTGCGGATGGTGGCGGAGGGCGTGAAGCCTGCGCTCATCGAGAATGCCGCGAAGCTGCTGGGCTTCCCCGTGGGCCCGCTGCAGCTTTCGGACGAGGTCTCCATCGAGCTTGGCCTGAAGATCGCGGAGGCGACCAAGGCCGCCATGGGCGACGCCTGGGACGAGAGCCCGGCCTACGGCGTGATGAAGACCATGGTGGTGGAGAAGGGCCGCCTCGGCCGCAAGACCAACAGCGGCTTCTACGCCTATACGGAGCAGGGCCGGCGCGATGGTCTCTGGGACGGTCTCGCCGATCTCTATCCGGCAGCCGACGCGCAGCCCAGCCTCGAAGAGGTCCAGAACCGGCTGATGATGGCGCAGACCCTCGAGGCCGTGCGCGCGCTCGAGGAAGGCGTGCTCACGGATGTGCGTGAGGGCGATGTGGGTGCCATCCTTGGCTGGGGCTTCGCGCCCTGGTCCGGCGGTCCGCTCTCCTGGCTCGACATGATCGGCGCCGCGGAGGCCACGCGCATCTGCGACGATCTCAACGCCCGGCACGGCGCCCGGTTCGAGACGCCGAAGCTGCTCCGCGATCTCGCGGAGAAGGACGACCGCTTCTACACCCGCTTCGCCCCCGCGGCGTAAGCGGCAGCCGGCAAATGGCTGCGCGGCCGGGGCGAAGGTTCAGGCAGCCCTCATCCCGGCCGCGCCCCCTTTCTCGGCGAGCGCCTTTGCAGCCTTGAGGTTCAGGCTGCCATCGGGGTTGCGGAAGTTCGCGATAAGCTCCTGCAGCCCCTCTGCGTTCTCGAGCATTCTGTCCGTTGCCTGCCGGCTTTGGGCGACGGTGGTGGCGTTGCCTGCGATCACTTGCCCAAGCTCGCGCAGGGCTTCGTTGATCTGCCCAGCGCCGACCGACTGTTCCTCGATCGCGGTCGTGATCTCTGCCACCAGCTGGGCACACTGCCGCATTTGAGGGAGGAGCTTGCCCAGTTCCGCATCCGCCTGCTTCGAGGCGGCAGTCGTCGCTGCCGCGAGTTCGATGATCTCGTCCGCCGCCATCCTGCTCTTCTCCGAGAGCTTCCGGACCTCCGAGGCGACCACAGCGAAGCCGCGACCCTGCTCCCCGGCCCGCGCGGCCTCCACCGCCGCGTTCAGGGCCAACAGGTCTGTCTGGCGCGCAATCTCCTGCACCACGCCGATCTTCTCGGAAATGGACGACATGGCGCTGGTGGCCTGCTTTACCGCGGCCCCCGAACGTTCGGAGCTTTCGAGCGACCCGCGCGCGATCTCCTTCATCCGCCCCGCATTCTCGGCCGATACCTGTGCGTTGGCGGACATTTCGTTCATGGCACTTGCCGCCTGCTGGGCAGCGGAGGACTGACGGTCGCTGCCCCTATCGAGCTCTTGCGCAGAGGCGACGAGTTCTGAGCAGCTCTCCACCACACCGTCCGCGCTCAGACGCGCCCGGTCGAGCAAGGCATCGAAGGCCGACCGTTCCGCCGTGATGTCCCGCACAATCGCCGCGTAAGACCAGCTATCGCCCGAGCGGGTCTTGCTGAGCGCGAGGTTCACGCGCGCCGTGCTGCCATCGTCCCGCACGAGCAGGAGCTCGCGGCTCGAACCGACAATCCGGTCCTCCCCAGTGCGCCTGTTGCGGCCAACAAGCTCGTCGTGACCGGCGCGGTGCTGTGGCGGCACCAGCATGGCCACGTTGCGCCCCATCACCTCCGCCCGCTTCATGCGCCAAAGACGCTCCGCAGCGTCGTTGAAGTAGGTGATCCGGTTCTCGGTATCGATCAGCACCACAGCGTCGAGCGCGTTGTCGAGCGCACTCTTCAGCTGTCGGGTTGGGCTGGCCCGCCTTTGTAACCACGACAGCATGCTGCCACTCCTTCGCGCCTCTCGCCTCTCAGAGAGAGTCGCCGAAGCGGACGAAGATAGGGTTGCTCGATATGCTTAGCGGAACATGCCGTGCTGCGCGCCGTACGAATTGCAACGTGCTCAGGCGCGGGCGCGGTTGACGATCAGGATCCCGGCGGCGACGGCGGCGACACCGATTGCATCCGAGGCCGAGACCGGTTCGGCCAGCAGCACATAGGCGAAGGCAACGCCGAAGACCGGGTTGAGGAAGTGGAAGGTCGAGGCGCCGGCTGCGCTCACCCGCTTCACCAGGACGAACCATAGGAGTGTGGCGACGATCCCAGGGAAGAGGACGGCATAGGCGAAGGCGGCGCTCAGCACCGTCGCGTTCTCCGCGGTCCACCCCCAGGCGGTCACGTCCTCGAAAGCCAGGGCGAGCGGGATGCAGCCGAGGCCGCCCACCGCCATCTGGCAGGCGACGACCATGAGCAGTCCTGTCCCGAAATCCCCGCGCTTCACGGTAAGGGTCGCCACCGCGAGGGCGAGTGTGCCGATAACGGCGATGGAGATGCCGAAAAGGTCCACTCCGCCCGTGATGCGTGCGCCCATGATCCAGACAACCCCACCGAAGCCGAGCGCGAGACCGAGCGCCTTGGCCCGCCCGATGCGCTCACCGAGGACCGCTGGCGCGGCTGCGGCCACGATCAGCGGCATGGCCGAGGCAATGATGGCCGCGAGACCGGCCGGGATCTTCGTCATCGCCGTGAAGAAGAGGCCGAGATAGAGGGTGTTCTGACAGAGCCCCAGCAGCAGGATCGCTCGCCACGCCCCGCGCCCCTTGGGCAAAGGCTGCCCGAGCGCAAGCGCGATGCCGCCTGCAATCGCGCCCGCTAGCAGGAAGCGGATGGCGGAGATGGCGAAGGGCGGGGAGGAGGTGACGAGGATCTTCGCCACCGAAAACGCCGAGCTCCAGATCAGTGCGAAGGCGATGCCGATC
This sequence comes from Pseudomonadota bacterium, assembly GCA_038528605.1. Classification (GTDB taxonomy): domain Bacteria; phylum Pseudomonadota; class Alphaproteobacteria; order Rhodobacterales; family Rhodobacteraceae; genus Thermohalobaculum. Next base: position 9,561 of record JBCBEP010000011.1, on the reverse strand, counting down.
GCCAGCGTCACCACCAGATCCCGTGCCATGGGTGCGCCGGCGCGATCCTGCCCGATGGTCATCTCATCGCTCCCCGGCGGCCGCATGCCGCCCGGAGCGGCCTAGCGCAGGCCATTGCCGCGCGCCAGCCGCCTTGCGGCCAGTGCGTGGGGGCGAGGCCGTTCTTGGCCGGTGGACTGGCGCTTCCGCTCGGCGCCGTGGCACGCTCCGCCCAATCGTTGCCGGAGCGTGTCATGGCCAACCCGATCCTCGTCATCTCAACGAAGGCGCCCGAGATGGTGCCGTGGCTTGCCGAAAGGCTGCCCGATGAGCGCTTCCACGTGGTCGAGGGGCCGGGTCAGCTCGGTCCCCTGCTCGCCGCGCTGGCGCCGGAGGCATTGCCCGAGATCGTGCTCGCGATGAACGACCCGCTGCTGCCGCATGCCGAGATGCACCTCGCGCGGGATCTCGAGAGCGTGCGCTGGTGGCATGTGGCGGGCTCGGGCTACGAGTGGCTCGGGGCGTGGGACCGGGACCGGCTGACCGTGACCAACTCCGTGGGCGTGCTGGCCCCCTTCCTCGCGGAGACCACGATCGGCGCCATTCTCGCGCTCAACAACGGGCTCTTGGCCTATCGCGAGGCGCAGCGGGCGCGGCGCTGGGAGCCCGTGAACTTTCCGGCGCTTGCCGGCCAGCGGCTGCTGGTCGTCGGCGCCGGGGCGATAGGCCGGGAGGTTGCCGTTCGGGCGAAGGCTCTCGGCCTTGCCGTGACGGGCGCAACGCGTGCCGGCACGCCGATGGCGCCTTTCGATGCCATGGTGCCGCTCGCCGCGCTGGACGATGCCCTGCAGCAGGCGGACATCGTGAGCTGCCATCTGCGCCTCACGCCCGAGACGCGGCATATCTTCAACGCCCGCCGCTTCGCGCTGATGCGGCCTGGCGCGCTCTTCCTCAACTCGGCGCGTGGGGGGCATGTGGATGAGAACGCGCTGCTCGCGGCGCTGAGGAGCGGGCATCTGCGCGGCGCCTGGCTCGACGTGTTCGAAAGGGAGCCGCTCCCTGCGGACAGCCCGCTCTGGGAAGCGCCGAACCTCCTCATCACGCCCCACGCGTCGGACCAGGTCGCCGGCTGGCCCCTGCGCTTCGCCGCGCTCTTTGCGGACAATCTTGCACGTTGGCGGGCGGGGGAGCCGCTCCTCAACCGCGTGCCGTGAGGGCCCGCTAGGGCAGGCTGCCCGTATAGGTCGGAATGCCGCTCCTGATCCGCGTCCGTGGCCGGTCGCGGGAGAAGGTGGGGCGGCCTCTCGACTGAAGCTCCGCCTGCAGAGCATCAGTCCGCTCCGCCATCGGGGGGGCGAGGCGGGGGGCGCGGGAGAGGCGTGTGGTGGCGCGGCGGCGCTGTTCGTCGAGCACGCCCTGGCGGCGGACCGCTGCCTCCTCGCGCACGCGGCGGCTGCGCGCCTGGTTGAGCGTGATGTTCTCGCGCGTATCGATGATGTTCCGGTCCCGCTGCACGGCGGCTGTGCGGCTTCGGGCCTGGCGCTCGGCGAGGGACTGCGCGAGGGCATCGGCCCGGTCCGCCGCCCGCGCCCGTCCCCCGCTCCCGGCGATCCGGTAGGCCGGCTCACGGCGCACGCGCTCCTCGAAGCTCGGGGCCGATCCCGCGGTGCCCACGCTCGCGGTTCCCGAAGCGGTTGCGGTGGAGACCGCCGTGCCGCCGCGCCGCGGCGCTGGGCGGTAGACCACGACGCCTTGCCGATCGGCGACTTGGGCTTCGGCAACCAGCGCTGAACCTCCCTCTCCCGGCGGCGCCACGGCGCAGGCGCTCAGGCCGAGAAGGGCGGCAGCCATCGCCAATCGAGGGCATGCTCCGTTCAACATCGTCATCCCCGCCATTCTCCGCCTGCCGCGGCCTGTCCGCGACTTCAGGTGTTCGCTTTTCAGCGCGACGCATGCGGGCGCCGGAACCAGCGTCGCGACATCGGCCCACCGTTCGCGCGCAGGAGACCGCCATGACGCTGCACAAGCCCGATCTCGCCCAGAGCCTCGCCGCCGTCGGCCGCCCGATCGGCGATGCGAACGGCCTGCCGAATGCACTCTACACCGATGCGGGCGTGGCGGAGACAGAACGTGCGCAGGTTTTCTTCGCGTCCTGGGCCGCCATCGGTTTCGCGCATGAGGTTTCAGCGCCTGGCGATGTGAAGCCTCTCGAGTTCCTCGGCCAGCCGCTCCTGATGGTGCGGGACCGCTCGGGCACCCTGCGTGTTTTCCTGAATGTGTGCCGCCACCGGGGCATGAAGCTGGTGCATGAGGCGGGGAACCTGCCGCGCGCCATCCGCTGCCCCTACCATTCGTGGTGCTACGAGCTCGACGGTGCGCTGCGCACGACCCCTCATGTCGGCGGCCCGGGCACGAACCGTCACGACAGCATCGACCGGGCCACGCTTGGGCTGATCGAGGTGCGTTCCGCCGAATGGCTCGGCACCGTCTTCGTGAACCTCGACGGTGAGGCGCCGGCGTTCGACGACTACGCGGCCGATGCAAAGGCGCGCTGGGCCGAGTTCACGCAAGGCTACCATCATAGCGGGGCGGACAGCAGCTTCACGCTCGAGGTGAAGGCAAACTGGAAGCTGGCGGTGGAGAACTACTGCGAGAGCTACCATCTGCCCTGGGTGCATCCGGGCCTGAACAGCTACTCCCGGCTGGAGGACCATTATCACATTGAAGACGGTGGGTTTTCCGGGCAGGGCACGACAGTTTACCGGCCCATGCTGGCGGAGGATGGGCGGCGCTTCCCGGTCATCCCCGGTCTCTCGGACAAGTGGGACGAAGGGGCCGAATACATCGCCCTCTACCCCAACGTGCTGCTCGGCGTGCACAAGGACCATGCCTTCGCCATCGTGCTCGAGCCCCGCGGCGTGGCGGAGACGCAGGAGAATGTGGCGATCCTCTACCCGGATGCGGCGGTGATGGGGGAGGAGTATGCGGCGATGCGGGAGAAGAACGCGGCGATGTGGAAGGAGGTGTTCGAGGAGGACATCTTCGTCGTCGAGGGCATGCAGGCCGGCCGGCATGCGGCAGGCTTCGATGGTGGCCGCTTCTCCCCTGCGATGGACGGGCCGACGCATGCCTTCCATCGCTGGATCGCTTCCAGGCTAGCCGGGGCCTGAGGGCGGGAGGGGCCGCCGTGTCCGATAACCGTGAGACGCCTGGCGTACCGCCCCTGAGCGCCACGCACCCCGACGAGCCGAGGGATTTCGCAGGGGAAGGGGCCGCGCGCGACTTCGCGGGCGAGCGCGTCACGGTCGATCCGGAGGGCGCGCGGGCGCTGCTGGACGCCCGGCTGATTGCCGCCCACCGGGCGGGAGACACGCGGCGGCTGGTCTCGCTCTATATCGAGGCTGCGGAGAGTTCTGCGGCGCGGGGGGATGGGGATGCGGCGGCCTTCTACCGCACCCATGCCTATGTCTTCGCGCTGCAATGCGGGCATGAAGCAGCCGATGCGCTTCATGCCAGCCTGAAGGAGACGGGGCGGGAGGAGTAGCCCCGCCCCCTTCCTTATGGCAATTCAGGCGGCGTTCCGCGCTTCCCAGGCCTTGAGCTGGCGGGCGAGCACGTCGTTCTCCTCGTCCACCGGCGCGTTGCGCATGGCGCCCATGACGACATGGCCCTCGCTCGCCATGCCGTGAGCCATGTCCTCCACGCAGCGCTCGACCTCGCGCCGGGCACCGAAGGCGGAGGCGGCGGCCATCCAGTTCCAGAAGAGCGCCACGTGCAATGCGAGCACATGGCCGAGCGCGATGCTCATGACAGGCAGGCCCAGCTCCGCCGCGGCGATGTTATAGCCCCAGAGCCCGCCGGCCAGGACGCCGTAGAGCGCATAGCCGAAGAGGAGCGCGCAGAAGCCGCTGGCCGCACCGGCGCCGAGCCCGCCCCGGAGGTTCCCCTCCAGATAGGCCGAAAGCAGGGCCATGTACCGCCCGCCGAAGACGAAGAAGAGACCCATCGCACCCACCACAAGCATCGGCACGAACTGGTATGCCGACCAGAAGGGCCGGCCGAACTCGGTGTATTCGCGGCCCAGCAGCACGGTCAGCTCCGGCAAACGGTGAAGACCGAGAAAGCGGGAAACCTCGCCGATCGAAACCGCGGCGGCCGCGATTCCGCCGACGATGAGGACAAGCGCAAGCCCCTGAAGCAGCGCGATAATCAGGGTCCACTCCGCGAAGTTGCGCGCGAGCTGTCCGATGCCGTTCGGCCGGCGCGCGGTACCTGCGAGGCGCATGGCGAGGCGCTGGGCGGCAAAGCCGTAGATCACGATGCCGGGGAGCAGGAGCAGCCAGCTCACGGGCGCCACCCAGGCCGGGATCGCGAGGTCTTTCGCCCCCATCGCTTCGGCGGCCGCGAGGCCGAGCGACACGACTTCCGCATCGGCTGCGGCAAGCATGGCGGCAACCTCCGGCTGCGCGGCGACGTAGAGCGTGAGCGCCAGCGGCAGGACGAAGGGCAGGGACATTACGAAGGACGCAGTGCCGACAAGCGGCGACTTGAAAACCATACGCGCGAAAGCAGGAAGCGTCGTCATCGGGCAACTCCTCGATCCGCAGCAGTTCTTGATGCTTGAACGCTGGCGGGGAATTGCGGCCGGCCGCCGGCCCGCATCCGCCCATTTCGGGGAACAATCGTGGCAATCGCCAAGTAGCGACCCATCACCCACTCCCGATGATTTCGAGAATGGCGGCAATGGGTTAACACTTTGCAAACGCGTGCCCGTCGTGACGCCGCCGAAACCCTGTCGCATTTCCGACTGCAACCGACGCGAAAAGCGCAAGGGCGATGGGCGCTTGCGGCTTTCATGTGGCGGTCAAGCGGAGGAATCGGTTCATGACAGAAACGGCGCGCGTGGTGGTGATCGGTGGCGGGGTCGTCGGATGCTCGGTGCTCTATCATCTTGCGAAGCGGGGCTGGACGGATGTCCTCCTGCTCGAGCGCAAGGAGCTCACGAGCGGCTCGACCTGGCACGCGGCCGGCGGATGCCACACGATCAATGGCGATCCGAACGTGGCGAAGCTTCAGCGCTACACTATTGATCTCTATAAGGAAATCGAGGAGCTCTCGGGTCAGTCCACGGGCTTCCACCTCACCGGCGGCGTGATGCTGGCGAGCACCGAGGAGCGCTTCGACTGGATGAAGTCGATGTTCGCCAAGGGCCGCTACCTCGGCATGAACCAGAAGGTCGTGACGCCCGAGGAAGCGCATGAGCTGATGCCGCTGCTCGACCCCGCGCAGTTCGTGGGCGGTGTGTGGACGGCCTATGAGGGGCATCTCGACCCCTCCGGCACCACCTGGGCCTATGCCAAGGCGGCCCGCGCGCTGGGCGCCCGTTACAAGCAACAGACCAAGGTGGAGCGTATCACTCAGACGCCCGAGGGCTGGTGCGTGCATACGGACCAGGGCGACGTGCTCTGCGAGCATGTGGTCAATGCCGGCGGGCTTTGGGCGCGGGAGGTGGGCCGGATGGTCGGCCTCGAACTGCCGCTCCTGGCGATGGAGCACATGTATCTCCTCACGGAGGACATGCCCGAAGTTGCCGAGGTGAACGAGAAGACCGGCAAGGAGGTGCTGCACGCGGTGGATTTCGACGGGGAGCTTTATCTCCGTCAGGAGCGTGGCGGCATGCTCATGGGCACCTACGAGCGGGCGGGCAAAGCCTGGGCGGAGAAAGAGACGTCCTGGGACTTCGGGCACGAGCTTCTGCAGCCGGATATCGACCGGATCACGCCCTCGCTGGAGATCGGCTTCGAGCACTTCCCGGCTTTCCAGAACGCCGGGATCAAGCAGATCATCAACGGCCCCTTCACCTTCGCGCCCGATGGCAACCCGCTGGTGGGCCCGATCCGCGGCCTGCAGGGCTTCTGGTCCGCTTGTGCTGTGATGGCCGGGTTCAGCCAGGGTGGCGGCGTCGGCCTAAGCCTCGCCAACTGGATTGTGGACGGGGACCCGGGCTTCGACGTCTTTGCCATGGACGTCTCGCGCTACGGCGATTGGGCGACGATGGCCTACACCAACCCCAAGGTGAAGGAGAACTACTCCCGCCGCTTCCGCATCAAGTACCCGAACGAGGAGCTGCCGGCGGCGCGCGGTCTCAAGACCACGCCGATCTACGACAAGCTGATCGCCGAGGGCGCGCAGATGGGCGATTCGTGGGGACTGGAGGCGCCGCTCTGGTTCGCGCCCAAGGGCGTGGAGGACCAGTTCTCCTGGCGCCGTTCGACCGACCACGAGCATGTGCGTGAGGAGGTTCGGGCGGTCCGCGAGCGCGTGGGCATGATGGAGATCTCAGGCTTCTCGAAGTTCTTCGTGAAGGGCCCCGGCGCGCGGGGCTTCCTCGACACGGTGCTGGCCTGCCGGATCCCGCAGCCCGGGCGCCTGACGCTTGCGCCGATGCTGAAGGAGGACGGCAAGCTGCAGGGCGATCTCTCGCTTGCCTGCCTCGGGCCGGACGAGTTCCTGATGGCCGGCTCGGGCAATGCGGAGGTGTTCTACACCCGCTGGTTCGAGCGCTTCATGCCGACCGACGGCTCCGTTGCCATCGAGCCCATCGGCCTCGGCCTCTGCGGTCTTTCGATTGCGGGGCCAAAGGCGCGGGCGGTGCTGGAGGCGGTGACGCATGAGGATGTGAGCCGCGAAGGCTTCCGCTTCATGGCCGTGCGGCGGATGGATGTGGGCCACGCGCCCTGCATCGTGGGCCGCGTGAGTTTCACCGGCGATCTCGGCTACGAGATCTGGATGCAGCCCGAGTACCAGCGCCATGTCTACGACCGGCTGATGGAGGCGGGTGCCGAGCATGGGCTGAAGCTTTTCGGCCTCCGCGCGCTCAACGCCATGCGGCTCGAGAAGAACTGGGGCGGCTGGGGGCGCGAGTTCCGGCCGATCTACGGCCCGCTCGAGGCCGGGCTCGACCGGTTCGTGGCCTATGAGAAGGAAGCCGATTTCGTGGGCAAGGCCGGCGCGCTGGCGGAGCGGGAGACGGGCGGGGCGCTCAGGCTCTGCGGCTTCACCGTCGAGGCGAAGGATGCCGACGTGATCGGGGACGAGCCGATCTTCTACGACGGCAGCGTGGTGGGCTGGGTTACCTCCGGCGGCTTCGCGCACAATGCCGGGCTCTCCATGGCGCTCGGCTACGTGCCGAAGGAGCATGCCAACCAGGCGACCGGCTGGGCCATCGAGGTGCTGGGCGAGATGCTGCCGGCGCGGCGGCAGTTTGCGCCGGTGTTCGATGCGAATGCGGAGCGGATGCGCGGCTGAGGCGCCTGCGGGCGGGCGATGCCCGGGCGCGACCCGGGCTTCCCGCGACGCACTGGATTGCCGGGTGGAGCCCGGCAATGACGGTTGTAAGGGATTGCCGGGTTGCGCCCTGCAATGACGGCTGGAACGGATTGCCGGGTCCCGTCCGGCGATGACAGTATCGAAGCCGTACCGTTCTACGGAGCGGCGGTTTTCACGAGGAGCCGAACCGATGGGCCTCCAGCGCTACAACGTCTTCTCGGTCATCCGGGGCGGGCTTTCGGGCCAGAAGAACTGGCGCGAGGTCTGGCCCTCGGTGCCGCCGCGCACGGCCTATGACATCATCATCGTGGGCGGGGGCGGGCACGGGCTCGCCACGGCCTACTACCTGGCGAAGGAGCACGGGGCGAAGCGGGTCGCCGTGCTGGAGAAGGGGTGGATCGGCGGCGGCAATGCCGGGCGGAACACGACCATCATCCGCTCGAACTACATGCTGCCGGGCAACCGTGAGTTCTACGAGCATTCCCTTAAGCTCTGGGAGAACCTCAGCCACGAGCTGAACTACAACGTGATGTTCTCGCAGCGCGCCCATCTCGCGCTGGTCAGCACGCCCGGTCAGAAAGACGCGGCGATGCGGCGGTACAATGTGATGCGCCAGACCGGCTCGGACGGGGAGTGGTGGGACCGGGACAAGCTCCGCCGCCATGTGCCCGCGCTTGAGCTCGATGGGCGCTGGCCGATCCTGGGGGCTACGGTGCAGCCGCGGGCGGGCACCGCGCGGCACGACGCGGTGAACTGGGGGTTTGCCCGCGCGGCCTCGGCCCTCGGCGTCGATATCATCCAGAACTGCGAGGTGACGGGCTTCATCCACGAGGGTGGCGCCGTGGTCGGCGTCGAGACCTCGCGCGGCGAGATCAGGGCCGAGAAGATCGGGCTGGCGGTGGCGGGCAGCACCAGCCTTGTGGCGGGGCTGGCCGGCATGGGCAACCTGCCCATCGAGACGCACAAGCTGCAGGCCTATGTGTCCGAACCGATCAAGCCGTTCCTCGACCAGGTCATCACCGTGGGCGCCTTCGCGCATTACTACATCAGCCAGTCCGACAAGGGCGGGATGGTGTTCGGCGGGGATATCGACAAGTACCCGAGCTACGCGCAGCGGGGGAACCTGCCGGTCTATCGCAACGTGATGGAGGCCTGCGTGAACCTGATGCCGGCGCTGGCGCGCGTGCGGCTGCTGCGCCAGTGGGCGGGGGTGATGGACATGACGCCGGACGGCTCGCCCTTCATCACGGGCACCGATATCCCCGGCCTCTATCTCAATGCCGGCTGGTGCTATGGCGGGTTCAAGGCGACGCCGGGGTCGGGCAACGTGTTCGCCCACCTCATCGCGAAGGACGAGCCCCATGAGGCGGCCGCACGGCTCACGCTGGCGCGGTATTGCGAGGGCTACCAGATCGACGAGAGCGGCCACGGCCCGGTGTTCAAATGGCACTGATGACACCGATCGGGCGGGAGGCATTCACGCTCTGCGATGCGGAGACCACGGATGTGGCGTCGCTGGCCCCGCTCTATCTCGAGCTGCAGGTGGCGCATGACGAGGCCGGGACCCTGCCGGCGGCGGCGGAGCGGCTGGCTGGCAAGATGCGGCACGGCTACCGGATCACGATGCTCTGCCTCGACGCGCGGCCGGTTGGCTATGCGATGTGGTTCGACCTGGGCGACGACATCTTCATCCGCCATTTCGCCATCGGCCGGGACCATCAGGGCCAGGGTCTGGGGCGGATGTTCTTGGAGCGGCTGGTGCGCGAGCGGCTGCCGGCGCGGGATATGATCCGCCTCGATGCGTCGGTCGAGCCTGCGCGGCGCTTCTGGGGTGCGATGGGGTTCGAGGACAAAGCGCGCGTGATGCGCCGGCCGATGGCCGAAATGTTGCAGGAGATCGACCGATGATGCGCATCACCTGCCCCTTTTGCGGGCCGCGGGACGAGAACGAGTTCTCCTATGAGGGCGACGCGCGGGTGCATCATCCGCCGCTCGATGCGCCCAAGGAGGCGTGGTGTGAGGCGATCTTCATGCGGGAGAACCCGCGCGGGGTGGTGCCGGAGCTTTGGCAGCATGTGCACGGCTGCCGCTGCTGGCTGATCATCGAGCGGGATACGGGGACGCACGAGATCCTGACCATCCGCTACGCGACGCCGGGCCTGGCGGAGGCCTTGGCGGGCGAGGCGGGCGAAGCGCTGCCGGGTGAGGCTGCGGAATGAGCGGCTACCGGTTGCGTGAGGGCGGGGTTGTCGA
>JBCBEP010000010.1:0-51963 GCA_038528605.1 Pseudomonadota bacterium | reverse complement strand
GGAAGCCGGTCCCCGATCCGCCGCGCGCCCCCTTCCGCGCTGGAAAGCGCTGCCAGCGGCTCGTCGTACGCGATGGCAACGCGGGCAACCTTGGCGAGATCGATGGCCCGGCTGCTGCCGAAGGCCACGAGATGGTCCCGCCCCGTCCGTTGATAGATCTCCGCGATCCGTACCGCCGCTGCTTCGGTGGCCAGCCCCGGCGCGCAGGCGAAGCTTTCGGCCGCCGTGCGCACGGGGAAGCCCGAGAAGAACCGCTCCGCCGGCACGCCAGCGAGATCCTTCATCTCCGCGACGATGAGGGGCCGCCGCTTGGCATGCACCTCGAGCTCGGAACGCAGCGCCTCTTCCAGTACACCGTCGGCGAAATGCACCCGGTTGAGATAGGTGATCAGGGTCATCGCCCCTCCGGCGCGGGGCCCTGCCGGCGTTGCGGCAGGGCGGATGCCCCGGGCGCGGGGAACGCGCCCGGGCCGTTCAGCGGGCGATCAGTACTGTGCCTTGCATTCGGGGTTGTCGCGGCTCGGCAGGCCGATCTTCGCGAAGGCTTCGGGGTCGATGCCGAGGGTCTGGTTGACCCCTTCCTTCATGGAGACAAGCTGCGTCACCAGCGTGCCGTCATCGAGCTCCACCACCTCGGACACGAAGTTCGCGCCGATCGCCTGGCGGTTCCCATCGAGCACGATCTTGCCGTTCGGGGCGTCGAGCTCGAGGTTGGTCAGGCACTCCCGGAAGGCCGCGTGGCCGTCCGAGAGATCACCGCCCACCTCGTTCACGCAGGTCATCGCCGCCGTGGTGGCGTTATAGTACCCGGTGGCGAGGAGCGAGGGGCTCGGGAAGCGGTCCTCCGGTGCGAAGGCGTCCTGATACGCCTTCACATAGGCCTGCCAGGCATCGTTCTCCCAGGTGTCGGCCTGCGGGCCGGACGAGGGCGTGCCGATCAGCGCCTTCTTGGCGTCGCCCTTCGAGTTCAGGACCGTACCGTCCACCATGATCGAGCCGCCGATGAGGTTCGCGTCGCCGCCGGCCTGCTGATACTGGTTGAGGAAGTTTACGGCATCGCCGCCGCCGAGGCCGAGATAGATCGCGTCCACATCATCCGGCAGCGCCGCGATGATCGAGCCGAAGTCCTTCGTGCCGAGCGGCACCCAGAACCGATCGGTGATCTCGCCACCGGCCTGGCAGAACTCGAGTGCGAAGCCGAAGACCTGCGTGTAGATAAACGAGTAATCCTCGCCGATCGTCGCGACAGTCTCGTAGCCCTTTTCGTTGAACACGTACTCGCCGAGACCGGCCGACCACTGGGCGCCATCCGTGTTGAACCGGAAGAAGTTCTCAGAAGGCGTCACATAGGTCGTCTCCTGCGCGCCGGAGATGCCGTTCAGGAACGTCACCTGAGGCTGCGTCTTCGAGTAGTCGCGGATCGCAATGCCCTCTGAGCCCGAGAGCGGGCCGATCACGATATCGACCTTGTCCTGCTCCACGAGCTTGCGCGCGGCGCGCACCGCGCTGTCGGGGCTTGCATCCGTCGCGCCGATGATGAGCTCGATCTCGCGCCCGCCGGCGGTATCGCCCATCACGGAAAGCGCCGTTCGGAGACCGCGAACGCCATCCTCGCCGAGCACGGTATAGGTGCCCTCGAGCGTTGCCAGCACGCCGACCTTGAGCGGCTCGGCCGCCTGGGCCTGCACGGTTGCTGCCATCAGAGCTACGGCGGAGATGGCCGAAAGAGACTTGATCTTCATGGAGCCCTCCCTGGGGGTCTGTTTGATCTTGGCCGTCACCGCGCGGGCGGTGCCGAACGATGCGAGCTTCGCCGCAACAGCGCCGGAGCCGATGCCAGAGAGTTCGCGCGCCATAGCCGTCAGTCTTTTTTTTGAGGGAACCCCTGTGCCGGCCCGGTCAGGACGTATCGTCGCTGCCAGATTGACAGCGGTGCCGCACATGGCTCCCCTGCGCAGGATGGACACGTCGCCGCCTCACACCGTCCGCCGCGCCACGGCGCAGCCTGCCGACGCCCCGGTCGCGCCTCGGGCGCCGGGCTTGGCGCCTGCAACATGGGGCTGGTTGGGCACCTACGGCGTGCTGGGCATCGCCTGGCTCGCTGTCTGGGCCATGGACCCTACGGTGGACGTGCCGCCGGAGCTGAGGGGGCTCGGGCTCGACACGCTAGCGCAGCTCTGCCTCGCCGCCACACGCGATGCCTCTTTCGTCGGGCTTTGGGTGATGTGGGCGACGATGGGTGCGGCGATGATGCTGCCGACCGCCCTGCCCGCGTTCCGCGCCTTCTCCACGATCGGCGACACCTTGGCCCGTCGGACGCCGCACCTCAGCGCCAGCCTCGCGCTGCCCGCACTCGTTGCGGGGTATCTCGCGGTCTGGGCCGGCTTCGCTGTCTTTGCTGCGTGTGCGCAGATTGTGCTGACCAAGGCGGGCTATCTCGGGCTGGGCTCGGACGCGGTGAACGACCCGTGGCTGATATCCGCGCTGTTGATTGCGGCAGGCCTCTGGCAGTTCAGCGCGCTCAAGGAAGCGTGCCTGCGGCGCTGCCGCGCCCCCACGGCCTTTTTCTTCGCCCACTGGCGGCCAGGGCTTCCCGCCGCGTTCCACATGGGGCTTCGGCTCGGGCTCGATTGCCTCGGCTGCTGCTGGGCGCTCATGCTGCTCGCCTTCGTCGGCGGCACCACAAACCTGCTCTTTATGGGCGCGGCCACGCTTCTCATGATGCTCGAGAAGCTGCCGGACATCGGCCGCCCGCTCACGCAACCGGTCGGTTTCTTGCTTCTTTCTGCCGGAACCGGCGTTGCTTGGTACGCACTGCTTGTGTGAGCGTCATCTCAACAATAATCGGGAGGACCAGCATGGACAGCTGGACTATCGAGGGTGAACTCATCCTCAATTGCAACTGCACAGTCTTTTGCCCCTGCGTCGTCAGCCTCGGCAAACACCCGCCCACGGAGGGGTACTGCCAAGCCTGGATGGGCGTGCGCATCGACAAAGGGGAGTTCAACGGCGAGGACCTCTCGGGCCTCAATGTCGGCATGATGCTCGATATTCCGGGCGAGATGGCACGCGGCAACTGGAAGGCGGCCGCTTACATTGATGAGCGCGCATCGGAAGAAGCCTATGAGGGGCTTATCAAGATCTTTTCCGGTGCAGCGCGCGGCACCACCGGTCTCTTCTCCGTGCTCGTCGGCGAGTTTCTGGGCGCCGAGCGGCAGCCCATCAGCTACGAGACGGAGGGCAAGACCCGCCGCCTCATCGTCGGCAAGAAGATCAAGGGTGCCGTCGCGCCGATCGAGGGCAACGACCCCGACAGCGAAGTGATGGTGACCAACACTGGCTACTGGATGGGCGCGGACGTGACCGTCGCCATGGCACAGCAGGGCCGCGTGCGGGACCGTGGCCGGGTCTGGGATTTCGACGGCCGCAGCGCCGAGATCTGCCAGATCAACTGGGGGAGCGCCTGACCGTGCTCCCGCAGGCTCAGAGCGCGGGCAGCCCACTGCCTACCTTCACCCGCAGCCGGCGGATCCGCGAGACCCCCTTCAGCCGCCGCGTCGATGCCTCCGGCGTGACCGCCTACACGTGTTACAACCACATGCTGCTCGCCACGAGCTTCGGCGATCTCGAGGCGGAATACCGCCACCTGAAGGACGCCGTGCAGGTCTGGGACGTGGCGGTGGAGCGCCAGGTCGAGATCCGGGGCGGGGATGCGGGCCGTCTCGTCCAGATGCTGACGCCACGCGACTTGCGGCCGATGACCGAGGGGCGCTGCTTCTACACGCCCATCGTCGACGAGACGGGCGGCATGCTGAACGACCCGGTGATGCTGAAGCTCAGCGACGACCGGTATTGGATCTCGATCGCCGACAGCGACCTGCTGTTCTGGATCAAGGGCATCGCCCGCGGCCTCTCCTTCCGGGTCGACGTCACCGAGCCGGAGGTCGCCCCCCTCGCGGTGCAGGGGCCGCTGGCCGAGAAGCTCATGGCGCGCGTCTTCGGGGATGCCGTCGAGCGCATCAAGTTCTTCCGCTATTCATGGCTCGAATTCGGCGGCAAGCACCTCGTCGTCGCCCGGTCGGGATACTCCAAGCAGGGCGGCTTCGAGATCTATGTGGAGGGCGACAGGACCTATGCGGAGAAGCTCTGGGATGCGCTCTTCGAGGCCGGACGCGACCTCGATGTGCGCCCCGGTTGCCCGAACCTGATCGAGCGCATCGAAGGCGGGCTGCTGAGCTACGGCACTGACATGACCATGCGGAACACACCGCATGAATGCGGCCTGGGCCGGTTCTGCGACACGCGGGTCGCCCTTGGCTGCATCGGCCGGGACGCGCTTCTTCGCGTGGCGGCGGACGGGCCGATCCGTCAGATCCGCAGCTTCTCGATCGACGGCCCCCCGCTCCGACCCTGCTCGAGCGACTGGTCGATCGTGGATGGAGACCGCCGCATCGGCCGCATCACGTCCTGCGCCTGGTCGCCCGACTTCCAGACGAATGTGGCGATCGGCATGATCCACCTGACGCATTGGGACGACGGCACCCGCGTGTCGGTGAAGACCCCCGAGGGACGGCGGAGCGCAACCGTCAAGCTAAACAGCTTCATCTGAACGCCAATTCGCGCGGCCAGCACCAGCTTGGCCGCACGACACCACACCGGCCGCCGAAACCCGAGCGATGCACCCTACCGGCGCACTGAATGTCTCAGCTCTTGAATTGCGTGGTCCGTCGGGAGCGTCAGACCACGCAGTCCTCGCTCCTAAGCTCCTGCGCCAAAAGAGCGATCATCCCCGTCGACCACAGGCTCGCAATGCACTACCAATTGACATCGATCACTCGCTGGGGGCAGCCCAGGAGGAGGAGATGTCTCGAGCCGGGTTTCAGGTACGGCGCATTGTCGAAGTGACTGACCATGCGGATGTTCAATACCTGTTGCGTGGAGACGCTGATCGCGATGCGGTCGTACTCCAATTCTGCAGCGCGGACTCGCATTTGATTTACACTAATTCGATGCCCGCTTGTGGCGCTGTGTCGATTCTTGATCCCGGTAGGGTGTACTTTATTTTACCAATACAAAGAATGGGGATGTGGACAGTCAACAAATTAGAGTTACAGGATGATTGTATCTATTTTTGCACGCAGAGTGACGCGGCTTATGCGAACGCTCCCGCTCGTGGGTTGCTTGCAGGACATGTAAGTCGGGACAGTTTCGTCAGTGCGGTGGCGAGGCTTGCCGGTGTCGATCAGGAAGACGTCTTGATACCGCACGGTAACTTCTGGCTTGGACGGCAGCGTTTGTTACGGGTTGCCTCCATCCTCTTGCGGTTGGTGACGAAGGCAGATTGGCGTGTCGAAGACGCCAGCTCTCCCGACGATCAAGGGTTTGTGGACAGGGAAATCGCCTCAGTCCTCGCCCTCGCGGCTATCGCAAGTCAGCCGATCAGGAGTGATGCAAACCACGCGGAAAGTTATTCTCTCGTGAAGCGAGCCACAGAACTGATGGAGAGCCGAAACCATACGTTATCGATGATGGATGTCTGCCGCCTCACCGGTGTGAAGCCGTGGGCGCTGATCAATGCATTCAATACCGTTGTCGGTATGCCGCCTGGCGCCTACACCCGGGCGCGCCGGATGGCCTTCGCTCGGAGAGAGCTTATTCTCCAGAGCGGCGGGCGGTCACCAGTAAAACGCGCCGCTTTGAACTATGGTTTCCAGCAGCTAGGCAGGTTCTCGAAAGATTACCGTAGTATCTATGGCGAGCTGCCGTCAGAAACCATTATGCGCTCAAAGCCCGGTGCCGCCAGGCAATTGAGGCAATAGGCGCGTGACGGCCAGTCCGGGTGTAAGGAGCGGCATATCGCTTGCGGCCGATCCACTCGCCACTAGGATCGGCCGTAGCAGGCAGGTCACGCGATCTGGATTGTGCCATCCTCAAGGATCTCGATGACATCGCCATCTTTGACATGCATGGCCAGTTCGTCAGTCGGGAACTGAAGCAGCGGAATCGACGGGCCGTACCACTCCTTCGAGATAAAGATACCGATGGCAACCAGTGGATCCGGGCGCGCAACGATCACCGCGGCGGGACCGTTCTGGTTCTTGCACAGATCGATATATGGCAGCGGTGCGTGGGTCGAGCCGACTTCTGCCGGGAATGCCAGGATCTTCCCCGCAAGATCTGTCCCGTTCCAAGGGTGCTGCCAGTCGTTGCAAACCGCCTGGTGCCCCGGCTTGAAGTTGTCATCCTTGGTCCATGCTGCGACGCCATTGAACCCAGCATCTGAGATCAGGACCGGAGCCTTGACGTGGCCCTCGACCAGGACGCCACCCTTTCCGATAACTGTCGGCATGGTCAGTCTCCCTGAAATGCAGTTACTTCTTCACGCCCGCGACACGAAGCGTGTCGTCGAGCGTCGCGAACTGAGCGCCAGCAAGGTAGTAGTGAAGCTTACCGCTGTCAGTCAGGACGTTCTTCAACGTCGCATCTCGCGAGGTGAGGTAGGTTAGCGGGCAGGCCGGGACGAATTCGACGCCTGCCAGTTGCAGCTGTTCGTACTCGTCATACCGCTTCAGCAATTCGAAATCTCGCGGCATCATGCTGAAGATTGTTCGCTTCTCGACAAATTTGCCGATGAAGCTCGGCGCCATCTCGAGCACTTCGTGGAGCGTTAGCTGCGGGCAACCGTAGACGATGACATCAGTTTGGTCCTGCACCTCACGGGACGCGCGCATGCCATCGAGGTCAGCCTGTGTGACCTTGAAGGTTTCGACTGGCTCCTTGCCACCCAACGCTGTCTTCAGGTCGGGCGCTTCCGGTGTCACCCCTTCGACATGCACAATCCGACAGGCACCCGAGGAGTTCGTCGCCGACAGCAGGTGCTTGAGTTCGTACTTGTCAAACGGGTGATGCGTGATGACAGGCGTGCGATCGACCGCCATCTTGCCGACATAGAGCCCTAGCGCATCGGGGTCGGGGTCCTTCAGATCGCTGACATCGAATAGGACTGTTCCGAAGCGATTTTCATCGAGTAGAAGGCCGAACTCCGGTGTGAAACCACTGATCGACTGGTAGAAGTCGGTCAAAACGCCCCAGATGTTCGTGCGCGCCCCAAACACCGAGTTCATGTAAACCACAACGGAACTCTCACCGCATCCGCCGATAGCGCCGAGTGGCGGCATGTTCTCTTCGTAATAGGCGGCGCAGGAGTAATTCTGGATCACACCGAGCTTCCTCAGGCAGTGCTCGTGATGGATCTGCGGTCGGTAGAGGCGCCGGTTTCTGAAGGAGAACTCTCGCCCGGGATGCGGGTTCGTGGTCGTCGGAACCTTGACCTTGCAACCCGCATCGACCAGCCGATCCAGGAGTTCGTAGTATCCATGGAACGACGACAGGGCGAAGGTGCCGGTGATATGACCGAACGTTATCGGAACCATGCAGGTCGCGCCCATGGTCTCGCCGATGTCGATCATCGTCTGCAGGCATTTCGCCACCATCTCGCCCTGGTGGCCGGCAAGGATATCTCGCTGCTCGTCGGTGAGCGCGATCGTCGATTTCTTGTAGTCGCTGACAAACATAGCGTCTCTCCAAACCCTTGTGCCGAGATCAACCTGGGCAGGCCGCAAGGTCCTGCGGCGTGCCGGGGCGTCCGAGCTTACCGGTCTCTTCGGACGGCGCATTGTAGACCGCCGCGCGTCCTTCGCGGATCGTGCGCAGCGATGCTGGCGCAGCGTGGGAGTCCATCGTCGCCTCGATGTAGGAGAGGCCGCTGCTATGGCCGCGTGCCTCCTTCAAGGCAACGCTCAGCTCAGCCACCGTGGCAACCTTTGCCGTTACGGCATTCGTCGCGCCAAAGGCCTCCGGCAACTTGTGATAGTTCCATTTGGCGATCTCGTTGAACGGGTCGTCCATGTCATCGGCGAGATAACGCTCGATGGTGTAGCCGGAGTTGTTCAGCAGGAAGACGATGGCGTTGCAGCCATAGCGGATCATCTGACCGACTTCCTGCGCCGTGAGCTGATGAGAGCCGTCGCCGGTCAGCAGGACAACCCGGCGATCGGGAGCAGCGATCGCCGCGCCGAACGCCGCGGGCGTGGCCCAGCCGATCGACATCCAAAGCGACTGGCTCTGGAACTCCGCCCCCTTGGGCAGGCGGAACTGTACCGCGCCATAGCCGATCGACCCGGTCTCGCAGAAGACGATGTCGCCCGCTTCGATAAACCCCTGGAGAACAGGATAGAGATTGTCGCCGTCTAGGGCGCCATCCGCGCCGGACGCGCTGTACACTGGGCTCGTCGCGGGCAGTGCGGCGGTCTTGGGTTCGACGATCTTCGTGAGCTTGGTCAACGCGTCCTTGATGTTGATCTCATCATAGCGGGCGCGGTTGACCATGATGTGGTCGTGCTGGATCTCGATCGTTTTTGAGCGGTTGATCGAGAGCGTGTAGGCGGCCGTGTTCTGATCGCCGAGGATGGGCGCCACGGCGATGATGAGATCGGCGGCCCGCACAATCTCGTTCGCCTCCGGGTTCAGCAGGTCGCCGACGAAGGTGCCGACGAAGTTCGGGTGGGTCTCATCGATCAGGCCTTTGCCCATGAACAGCGTCGTGGCCGGTACGTTGAGCTTCTCCACGAGCGCCATGAACTCCTCGGCCACGCCAAAGCGCATGACCTTCGCATCGCCCACGATCACTGGCCGCTTGGCAGCTTTAATCAGGTCCGCTGCCTCATAGAGGGCAGCGTCGAGCATGCCGAGATCCGACGAATCCGGCTGCCAGCGCGGCACGTATCCACGCACCTGCTGCAGGCACACGTCTGTGGGAAGGTTGATGTAGACCGGGCGGCGTTCGCTCAGCGCGATGCCAATGAGGCGCTCAATTTCTGCCGTGGCATTGTCCGCCGTCAGCCGGGTCGTCGCCGCAACGACATGGGCGTGGGCCTTCTGGAAAACCTCGAAATCGCCGTTGCCCAGCGTGTGATGCACGACCCGGCCGGAGTTCTGAACCGACATCGCCGGCGACCCGACGATGTGGATGAGCGGAACATTCTCCGCATAGCATCCGGCAATGGCGTTGATGCACGAGAGTTCGCCAACGCCAAACGTCGTGACCACCGCGCCAATACCCCTCACGCGGGCATAGCCATCGGCCGCATAACCGGCATTCAATTCGTTTGAGCAGCCGATCCAACGCGTCTTTTCCGACCCTTCGATCGCCGTGAGAATGTTGAAATTGAAGTCTCCTGGAACGCCGAAAAAATCAGATATCCCAAGATCTGAGAGGCGGTTTACCAAGTACTCCGCGACGGTTTGATGGATCATGGCGATGAACTCTCCGTTCTGGCGCTGACCTTCTCACCCGAGCCTCTCAGAAAGCCTCCCGCTTGGGAAAGGAAATGTCTGTGCACTTTTTTGGCCGCGCGGATGGCCCGAGGACGAGGGCTGATCCCCTCGAAAATTTGCATACTGAAACAGCTTGGCGGCCAGACCGCCCCGGCCGACGCTTCGCATGATTGGACCCCGCGATGCGGTGGCGTCTGCACATTCGTTCGCCCCCCTCAGCAGGTGTTACGGATGAGTTGGACGCTGCCTTACCGGCAGACCCCATCGGCGCGACGAAGCCCGAGCGACACTGATACGGAGGCGAGACACCAATGAACGGCGCGCAGTCCCTCTTCAAAGCCCTTGTCGATGCAGGCATCGACACGTGCTTCAGCAATCCTGGAACGTCGGAGATGCAGCTCGTCTACGAGATGGGCCGAACCGACGATGTCCGCCCGGTTCTCTGCCTCCAGGAGAATGTAGCCACGGGGGCGGCCGACGGTTACGGGCGGATGGCCGGGAAACCAGCCTTCACGCTCCTGCATGTGGGCGGCGGCTTGGCGAACGGCATCGCCAACCTGCACAACGCGGGTCGCGCAAACACGCCAATCGTCAACATCGTCGGAGCGAACGCGAGCTTCCATCAGCCGAACTTTCCAGAGCACGAATTGATTGGCGGCAAGATCACCGATCTCGCTCGGGTCGTGTCGCATTGGACGCAGGAAGCAAAATCCGCGAGCGATCTCGCGATGCTCGGCAGCATGGCCGCGCGTTATGCGCAGACGGGGAGCGGCAAGATCTGCACGCTCGTCGCACCGACGAACTGCCACTGGGATCCAGCGCCGGGCACGCCGGTAAGCGACGGACCAATCTCCTCGCCCCGCGTTTCGCCCGAAACCGTCCAGGAAGCGGCGGATCGTCTGGGAAGCGGGCGGAAGACGGCTATTCTGGTTGTCGGGCACGCGTTGAGAGAGCCCCAGCTTGAACACGCGGCAAAAGTAGCAGCCAAGACCGGAGCGACGCTGCTCTCCGAGACCTTCCCGTCCCGGATGGCTCGCGGCGAGGGACGGATCTCGGTGCCACTGACCCCCTATCTGGTCGACATGGCTCTCTCCTTCTTCGAGGAATACGATCAGGTCATCCTGATCGGCGCGCTGCAGCCGGTCGCGACTTTCGCCTATCAGAACGCGCCGACCACGAAGCTGCCCCCTGACTGCGAGGTCTGGACCTTCGCGACGCCGGATCACGACATCGCGGCTGCCATGCTCAGTTTGACGGACGCCGTCGGGGCCGCCGATGTCAGCGTCGAGCGACAGGCCCGCGAGACCCCCGATACCCCCACGGGCGCGCTGACGCCCGATGCCGTCGCAGCGAGCGTCTCGCTGTTGATGCCCGATGACAGCATTCTCGTGGACGAAGCGGCCACGATCGGCCAGGCAATGTTCCCCAAGACGGTGGGTGCCCGGCGGCACGACTATCTTTACACCGTTTGCGGCGCCGCGATCGGTGGCGGCCTGCCCATCGCGCTCGGCGCCGCCGTGGCCTGCCCTGACCGCAAGGTGCTTGCCATGCAGGCCGACGGTAGCGGCATGTACACGGTCCAGGCGCTCTGGAGCATCGCCCGCGAGAACTGCGACGTGACCATCGTCATTCTCAAGAACGACCAGTACGGCATCCTCAACATCGAGTTGGCGCGCGTTCGCGAGGGCCAGCCGACCGACAAGATGCTCTCGATGCTCCGGCTCGACAGCCCCTCGCTGAACTGGGTGCAGATCGCGACAGGCATGGGCATACCGGCAACCCACGCCACCACGGCCGAGGATTTCCATACCCAACTCGAAGAGGCGCTTGCAGCGAAGGGACCGCGCTTGATCGAGGCGACGGTCGACCAGAACCTTCAGCCGGCAATCGACTTCATCATGCAGCAAACCGCCGAGCGCCTCGGCCGCTGAGTGCAGGGATCGTAAGCCGGCGTCTCGCGACGCGTGTAAACGGTAAAGGCGCCGCGGCCATCGGGCTCGTGCTCAACGCCGGGGTGATGCAAGTGCTCAAGGCGTTGCTCCCTCGAGATCATGGCGGAGGATTGTTACTCGACAACCGGCCCGATCGCCGTTGAGGTTGTGTCATGCGCATCGTCACACTTGGCATTGCCACGGTCCTCGCCACGCTCGCCCCGGCCCGGGCCGAGACGCCGGTCGATGTCGAGCTTGTCCTGGCAGTCGATATCTCGCTTTCGATGACGGCGGGCGAACGCGAGATCCAGCGCCGTGGCTATGCGGAGGCGCTGGTCAGTGACGATGTCGTCGAGGCGATCCGGCTTGGTGGCCAGCATGGGCAGATCGCGCTCACCTATGTGGAGTGGGCGGGCCCGTCCTCGCAGCACGTGGTCATCGACTGGACACTTGTCCGCACGCAGGCAGACCTCGAGGCCTTCGCGGCGAGCCTGACGACCGCGTTCGCAGACGCGCTGCCGCGCACGGCGATTTCGAGCATCATCGATCACTCGATCCCGCGCTTCCAGGACAATGGCTTCGTCGGCGAGCGACTGGTCATCGACATCTCGGGTGACGGGCCGAACAATGGCGGGCGTCCGGTTCTCGCCGCTCGCGCAGACGCGGCCGAGCGCGGCATCACGATCAACGGACTGCCGCTGATGACCCAGGAAGGGCAGTGGCCCCAGTTCAATCTCGACGATCTGGACGAGTATTACCGTCAATGCGTGATCGTCGGGCCGACTGCCTTTGTGATCCCGGTGCTGCGGTGGGAGGACTTCCCGGACGCCGTGCGCCGAAAGCTGATCCTCGAGCTGTCTGGCACCCGCCCGGCGGACCTCACGGTGACCCGTGCCCAGGGATATGACTGTCTGATCGGCGAGAAGGTCTGGGATCGGTACTTCGGCGGCTGGAACTGACGCGGGCGGTCTGTGTCGCTATCAATGCTCCCAGTCCGACGGCAGATCGGAGGTAGCACCCCGCCGAGAAGCTCGGCTCGGAGCCCCAATGACACACGCGCTCCGACAGCTGATCGAGCGGATGCATCTTCCCGTTCGAGAGTGCCGTTGTGGCCCTGCGACTGTGGTGCCACCGGGGCGTTAGCCATTGGTGCTTCCGCAGGATGGACAGGCGCCACGCTGTTCATCACCCAAGACCCAAGCCTTCGGCGCGACCATCGCCGTGGCAGGCGCAGGACGCCCGACGCATTTTGCTGTAAACATGTCCCACTATGATCCAATGCGGCCATCGCGAGATCTCTCGCGTCGACCGCAGCCTCAACGAAAACACGATTCAAGGGAGGCCTTCCAATGACCCGAACCTCATCCCCCAACACCGCACCCCCAGAGCCGTATCGCCGAGGTCTCCTGCTTGGCGCCGCTGGCTTGGGCCTCGCCGCCGCGACGGGCGGTTCGCTCATCGCGCCGAGCCGAGCGGTGGCTGCGCCAACCTTGGCTCAGGCTCCCTACTTCTATCGCTTCCGGATCGGCGATCTCGTGGGGACCGTCGTTTCTGACGGCATCCTGCCGCTTGGCGATCCAACCTCCAGCTTCCTTGGCCCCTCGGCCGAGGAAATGCGTGCAATGCTGACGCGCAACTTCCTGCCCACCGACAATGCGGTGCTTGAGCAGAACATCCTCGTCGTCGACGCCGGCGACCAGCGGATCCTGTTCGACACCGGCATGGGCACGTCGCAGATGTTTGGCCCCACGCCCGGCAAGTTGATGTCCAGCCTGGCCGCCGCCGGTATCGAGCCCGAAACGATCACAGCCATCGTCTGCACCCACGGCCATTGCGACCATGTCTGGGGCATCATGTCCGACGAGGGCGAGAGGATCTTCCCGAACGCGCAGATCTGGATCTCCGAGGCGGATTTTGACTTCTGGACGGACGAGGCCAAGCTCGCCGCCACCGATCCCGCCTGGATGGCGCCCTTCGTCGAGGGCGCGCGGCGCAACCTGATGCCCAATCGGGACCGGATGAAGTTCTTCAAGGACGGCGAAGCGTTCCTGCCTGGCCTGCAAGCCCTGTTCGCACCGGGGCACACGGTGGGGCACACGGCCTTCATCGTCACGTCTGGGAATGACACCCTGGCAGTGATCGGCGATCTGACGCATCACCACGTCATCCTGCTGGAAACGCCACTCACTCAGTTTGCGTTCGACACCGATCCAGCACAGTCCGCGCAGACCCGCATGCGCGTGCTCGACATGATCGCGGCACAACGCCTGCCCATGATCGCCTACCACTTCCCGTGGCCCGGCATCGGTCATGTGGAGAAGGTGGGCGAGGGCTTCCGCTACCACCCTGCACCGATGATCATGCAGGAACTGCCGACCTGACCTCGGCTCGACATGCGTCGGGGCAGCTTGTCCGCCCCGGCGCCATCGGCCCGTGCGACACGCTCAGACCAGCGCTATCAGCCGGCAAGGACCGCCCGTGCCGCCCGCGTGCTTCGGTGCGCCGACCACCAGCGTTGCACCGACCGGCGGTAACTGATCGAGGTTCGCCATGTTCTCCACTGCCCAACGATTGGCCGGCAGCCAAGTGTAGTGCGTGATGAAATCGGCCGAGAGGCCGTAATCGATCGACAGCGTATCGACGCCCACACCCACAACCTCCGCCTCACCCAGCAGCATCTGGACTGCCTCCACGTGGAAGGCCGGGAAATGCATCTTCCCGTCGCCATCCGCATTGCTGAATCGCGGTGTGCCCATCCGCGCCTGCCGGCCCGCGTTCCGCGCCACGCAAGCGCCCTAGGGGACCGGGCCTTGCTCGGAAACCCACGCCTTCAGGTCGTCGGGTGTGACCTGCGCGTCCGCGCTGGCGTCTGCCTTCTCGCGGATATCGACCACGATCAGCGGGCAGACGAGGCTCTCGACCGGCACCTCGTCGATCGACGTGCCGCCGTCGGTGAAATGCAGCGGTGCGTCGATATGGGTGCCCGTGTATTAGTTAACGCGCAGCATCTTCAGGTTGAACGCGTTCTCGGCATAGGTGAACACGTCCTCATCGAAGAACTGCTGCTCGCCGAACTACGTGGGTAAGTCGGGGGTCAGCGTGTGGGTGAGGTCCACGACGTTCCTCGGCGTCTGAGCCATCAGAGGGCGCGGAACCGCAGCAGCGACGGCGAGTGCTGAGCCGGCAGCAGCGGAGGTCCTAAAGAACTCGCGCCGGCTCAAGGCACGGCGTTTGACGTGTTCTAGGATGACGGGATGCCACGTGGGGCACCTCCTCCGTTGACCGCCCGGTTCTTGGCGACGGTCGGTGCTTCAGGGACCGATCAGTGCCGCTGCGCGCCCGGGCTCCACCGGAGCGGCGTTGCTACCATGCGCGTGCTGAAGCCGTGGACCAAGATCTTTGCCACCATACGCCGCGCCAATGCCATCAAACCCCGCCTTCCACGCGCAGCCACGGCCAGATGCTCGAAGCTTGTCGAAGACGAAGCAGACAATCATGCATCCCTCGTTGCCATGGCCCCCCGAACCGCGTTGCATTCGGTGTCGCGTGGCGCGCGAACGTAACCCCGATTCGCGATCAGCTTTGGGCCCCTGATGAAGCGTTCGGCAGCGGGTGCCTGAGCGTCCTCGAGCGGTAGGCGGAGGGGCGGTCAGGCACCTGCTGGACGATCTGCAGCGGGGTCGGGGACGGTTCTTGAAGCGCCAGCTTTCGTTGCCCGTCTCGACGGCGAGCCTTGGCGCGTCATTGGTCCGAGCGACAACGGCGAGCGCAGCGATGGGTGCGGCGATCGAGGAGCGCGATGGTCATCTTCGCGTCGCCAAAGCTGAGCCATCGGTTCAAGCACAACGGCGAACCGGGCACTCGCCGAAAGCAAGGGGGGTCGTGACGACGATCGACGTCTGCTCGTAGAGCCTGCTGATCAGGTGGAACAGCAGCTGGCCGCCGATCAGCACGAGGTTGCGCTGATGCTCGAGGAAGTCGCCACCAACGAGGTCGCGCATCAGGGTCTCATTGATCGGGTCGTCCATCGGGCTCCAACCGACAGCGCCTTCGATGGGCAACCCTTGAAAGCGTACTCCTCGATCTCCTTGGCGCAGGGCATCTTGGCGATAGTGGTCTGGTACTTGACCGAGCGCGCGGTTTAGGGCCGCGCTCGGACCGGTGGCGCGCTGTCCGCTCACTCTCGCTGATCTCGCCGCTGAGCAGATCGCCGATGATGCGTGCCGGCACGGGTTCTCGCTTCACCGCAGTGGCGACGATCTCGTTGTAGGCCGCCTCCATGCCGTAGAGCTTCAGCTTACCTTTGCTGGCGAGGATCTTGGGGCGATCCGTCAGATGGCCCTCCTCCGGTTGTCGTGTCGTCAGCAGTCGGCTGCCGGCTCATGGGCGAGCCTGAGCGCGTCGGGCGCCATGATGGTTAGTGGCGGGTCGGGATCACCTCGGCGCAGGCGGCCCTCACCGCGTGCAAGCCGTCGGTCAGCGCGGCCCCGAGGATCTTCACCCTCTGCCGGTCCGCGTCCGGCACCTTTCGCAACTCCTCGAAGACTCGCGTCTGCGTAAGGCGTTCGCGCACCGGCCGCGCAGCATTGGTCGCCAGCAGGTCCTCGGCTTTGTCGCACCAGGGTCCGATCTTCGGCTGCGGCTGCCCCCGGCGCTCATATTCGGCATCTGAAGCGCCGGACAGGATGATCTTCCGCCCCGTCGATCCGGACGCACACCTGGCTGTTCTCCGGGGTTTCCACTACGTCGCCATCGGGGTTCCAGCGCAGGCCCTCGAGGTGGATGCGCGCCATCGCCTTCATCTTCGGGTAGCCATTCCCCACCAGGAGATCGTCAACGGTGCGGGGCCGGTCTTGGCGCGGGGACTGGTGCAGCCCGCGCACCGGCTAGCGGTCCGGCCCGCCAACGAAAGCTCCGATGCGCTTGCTGGAGATCTGATTGGCCGCCTCGGGCACCATGGCATTGAGCGCGCCTGGCGAGAGGATGCGCTCGGCAATCCAGCCGCGGGAATAGTCGGCGGCCTCCTCCCGCGGCTGGGGCTTGAAGAGGGGCGCGGTGCCGCGACGGTGCCGAGCAGTGCATCAGCGTCGGCCTCGGTGGGGTTGCCGTTCGCGATGAGCGCATCGCGGCGGCGGACGATCTCGGCGAAGTGGCCGGACACCACGTTGTCGGCCGCGAGGTAGGCGAAGCAGCGGGCCTCGGCCAGCGAGCGAGAGTCCTCGAGGTGGCGGACGGCATTAGCCGAGCGGCCGGCGGCGAGAGCCCAGAAATGCGCGTCCCACTCGGCCTCAACCTGGGGCCAGCGGCGCTCGGCATCCGCCCAGCTATTGGTATGGGCGGGGCGGCGCATATGGGTCTGCGCCTCGGGGAAAAGGCGTCGGTAACGCTTCGGAATGCGCTTCACGAACGAGGCCTGGCGGCCTCTCATCATCACGCTCACGGAGGCGCCCCGTGAAATCCCTCACGCAGCTGTTGTCGCACAGGTCGCTATGCAGAACGCTTAACGACAGCACCATGAGCGCGCCGCTGTGTGGTGTCCAAGCCTGAGGGCTATCACGATCTCGTCTGACGGAATGAGTGTAGGCGTGGTGCCGGTGGTGAGATTCGAACTCACGGCCTCTCCCTTACCAAGGGAGTGCAACTACCCCTGTGCTACACCGGCGCCGCGCCGCCTTCTATGCAACCCGCCGGCCCGATTGCAAGGGGCAATGCGCGGGATATCGCGGGCTCGCGGCCTGCCTGCACGATATCTCCGCACCCGCTTCACGCCGAGACGACTGGACCGCGGGGCGGCCGGGCGATAGATCGGCGCGCAATGAACGAAAACGCGAACGAGGACAGGCCGGGCGCCCAAGACGGCGCCGGTGGGAGCCACGAGAAACATGGCGCGGACGGCACGGGCCGCAAGGAGCGGCTCGGCGCCGCCCTGCGCGCCAATCTCGCCCGGCGCAAGGCGCAGGCGCGGGAGCGTCGCTCCACCGAGACGGCCCAGGACGAGACGAAGGACGGTGAGCATGGCTGATGGTGGCGTTCGGCCGCGGCAGGGCACCGCGCAGGAACACGCGCGCGAAGAGACCCCCGCCAGTGCCGAGACAGCAGTGGGGAGCGGCATGGACAAGATCAGGATCGAGGGCGGACAGCCGCTCGACGGCGCGATCACGATTTCGGGTGCCAAGAATGCCTGCCTCACGCTCATGCCGGCGGCCCTGCTGACGGATGCGCCGCTGACCCTGACGAATGCCCCGCGCCTCTCCGATATCCGCACGATGACCGCGCTGCTCACATCGCTCGGTGCAGAGGTGGCGTCGCTGCAGGGCGGGCGCGTGCTGGCGATCTCGGCCGATGCGCTCGGCGAGCCGCATGCGGATTACGAGATCGTGCGCAAGATGCGCGCCTCGATCCTGGTGCTGGGGCCGCTGCTCGCGCGGCTCGGCCGGGCATCGGTCTCGCTGCCGGGCGGCTGCGCCATCGGCGCCCGCCCCGTGGACCTGCACCTCGCCGCAATGGAAGCGCTCGGCGCAGAGATCGCGCTGGAGAGCGGGTATGTGAAGGCGACGGCGCCGAACGGGCTCACCGGCGCAGAGATCGTCTTCCCGAAGGTTTCCGTCGGCGCGACCGAGAACGCGCTGATGGCGGCGACGCTGGCTCGCGGGACGACGTTCATCCGGAACGCCGCGCGGGAGCCCGAGATCACGGATCTCGCCGATTGCCTCACCGCCATGGGCGCGCGGATCGAAGGAGCGGGCTCTGACACCATCACGATCGAGGGCGTCGAGACGCTGGGCGGCGCCACGCATCGCGTGCTGCCGGACCGGGTTGAACTTGGCACCTACATGATTGCGCCCGCCATCGCCGGGGGGCGCGTCAGGCTGCTCGGTGCCGAGCGCGGACTGGTGGCCGCGCTGGCGGAGCTGCTCGAAGAGGCCGGCATCACAATCCGGGAGGTGCCCGGCGGCCTTGAGGTTGCGCGCGAGAACGGGCCTGTGAAGCCGCTGCACGTGGTCACCGAACCCTTTCCAGGCTTTCCCACGGACCTTCAGGCACAGGTGATGGCGATGCTCGCCACGGCAGAGGGCGAAAGCGTGATCGAGGAGCACATCTTCGAGAACCGCTTCATGCATGTGCCGGAACTTGCGCGCATGGGCGCCGATATCGAGATCTCCGGCGGGACGGCGCGGATCCGCGGCGTGGAACGGCTCAAGGGCGCGCCGGTGATGGCCACAGACCTTCGCGCTTCCGTGAGCCTCATCCTCGCAGGCCTCGCCGCGGAGGGGACGACCACGCTAAGCCGGGTCTACCATCTCGACCGCGGCTATGAGCGGGTCGAAGAGAAGCTCGGCGCCTGCGGTGCCGCCATTGCCCGCATCCGCGAGGAGGACGCATGACCGACGACGCCCGCTTCGAGGACGCCCCGCTTACCGACCGTCCGCTCCGGCTGCGCGCCGAGACCGACGAAGACCTGGCGGTGATCTCCAGCCTGGTTCAGGACGCCGTGGCCCGCGCGACGGAAGTGACCTGGATGCGGAAGAAGCGTCGGCTGGTCGTACTCCTCAACCGCTTTCGGTGGGAGGATGCAGAGGCCGCGGAGCGCCAGAAGCGGCCGTTCGAGCGGGTGCGCAGCGCGCTGACCATCGAAGGGGTGAGTTCGGTGCGCGCAAAGGGCCTCGCGCCATCGGCCGAGGCTGCGGCGGAACAGGTTGTGGCCCTGCTCTCCCTCGCCTTCGAGCCGGGTGAGGACGCGGCGGGCCGGCTGATCGTCGCCTGCGCCGATCAGGTAACCTTTGCGGCCGAGGTCGAGATGCTCGAGGTCACGCTCGGCGATCTCACGCGCCCGTGGGAGGCGCAGGCAGCGCAAGCGCCGAAGCACGAGGACTGACGCTCCCTCTCCGTAACGTTTTGCGCCACGCGACCCCGTGACAACGCATCCCTTTCGCGCCCATGCTGCGCGGCCAGCCGGGAGCGGCGGCACAGGGATCGCGTGGAGGGGCGTGCGGGATGGACGGATTGCCGGGCAGCGGCAGCGAAGCAGGCAGCGACACGCCCGCCCCGGCGGAGCGGCGCAGCCTTGGCTTTATCCTCGTCGACAAGTTCTCGATGATCTCGCTCACCGCAGCCGTCGAGCCCTTGCGTTCGGCCAACCGGCTGCTGGGGCGCGAGGCCTATAGCTGGCATCTGATCAGCGAGGGCGGCGGGCCCGTGCGCGCGTCCTCCAACCTCACCCTCGCGACCGACCTTTCCCTCGACGCGCTGGCAGACAGCTTCGGCCCGGGCGGGGCGCGCGAGGAAGTGCCGCGTTTCGATGCACTGCTGGTCGTGACCGGCCTTTATGCAGGGGCCGAGAACGAACCGCGGCTGCACGGCGTCCTCCGCCGCGCGGCGCGCGCGGGCCTCGTCATCGGCTCACTCTCCGCCGGCGCCTTCGTGTTGGCGCGCGCCGGGCTGCTCGACGGGTTCCGCTGCACGCTGCACTGGGAATACCAGCCCGCCTTCGAGGAGGCGTTCCCGGAGATCGAGTGCTCTTCGGGGCTCTACGTGATCGACCGGAACCGCTGGACCGGGTCTGGCGGCATCTCGTCGATGGACATGATGCTGCACATGATCGGGATCGACCACGGAACGCGGATCGCCCGGGAGGTCGGGAACAACTTCCAGGTCGACCGGATACGGAACGCGGCGATCGAGCAGCGGCCCGGCGCACTCGAACGGCTGGAGACGCTCCCCGCCCCGCTGCAAAAGGCAATCACCCTGATGCGCGCGAATATCGAGGCGCCCATGCGCATGAGCACGCTGGCGGAAGCGGCGGGGCTCAACCTCCGGCGCATGGAGCGGCTCTTCCAGAGCCATCTCGGCAAGAGCCCGGCGCAATTCTATCGCGCCATCCGGCTCGAGCGGGCGCGAGAGCTCTTGATGCACACAAATCTCTCCGCGCTGGAAGCCGCGATGCTGACGGGCTTCTCCTCGTCCTCCCATTTCGCCATGGCCTACTACCGCCAGCACGGCATCCGCCCGTCGGAGACACGGCGAAGCGTGGCCGCCACCACCAGCACTGCGGCGAGCACCGGCCCGGGCCTGCGCCCGGACGACGAGACCCAGTACGAAGGCACGCTCAAGCCCTGATCAGACGTCGCGGCTTTCCGGCAGGCGGATCGGCGGCCATCAGCCATTCCCGGTGCGGCAAAATCGCTCTAGGTCTCGCCTGACACAAAGACACAGGCGCCGAACCGCCGCCGGACGAGGGAGAATACCGATGTCGAAGCCCCGCGTGATCTGCACCCGCAAATGGCCGGAAAGGGTCGAGGCCGCCATGAGCGAGGCGTTCGACTGCACCTTGAACGGGCCGGACGAGGCGATGAGCGCCGACGCGCTCAAGGCGGCGCTCAACGAGTATGACGCGGTCTGCACCACGGTGACCGACAAGGTGGGGGCCGACATCCTCGCAGCACCCGGGCGCGCGAAAGTGCTGGGCCAGTTCGGTGTGGGCTTCAACAATATCGACATCGATGCGGCGAAGGCTGCGGGCCTGACCGTCACCAACACGCCCGGCGTGCTGACGGACGCCACTGCCGACATCGCGCTGACGCTTCTCCTCAATGTCTGCCGGCGGACCTTCGAGGGTGAGGCGATGCTCCGGGCCGGGGAATGGACCGGCTGGCGGCCAACGCAGCTCATGGGTGTCAGCCCGCAGGGCAAGACGCTCGGCATCATCGGCATGGGCCGCATCGGCAAGGCGATGGCGAAGCGCTGCTTCCATGCGCTCGACATGAAGGTGGTGTTCTACGATGCCTTCCCTGTGGCCGACCCGGGCGTGCCGGCCGAACAGCTCGGCACGGTCGAGGAGGTGCTGGCAGCAGCCGATATCGTGTCCCTGCACTGCCCCGGCGGTGGCGAGAACATCCACCTGATCAACGCCAGCCGGCTCGCGGCGATGAAGAAGGGGGCGATCCTTGTGAACTCCGCGCGGGGGGACATTATCGACGAGGCCGCTCTCGTCGATGCCCTCCAGTCGGGCCATATCGGCGGCGCAGGCCTCGATGTGTTCGAGCGTGAGCCAACGATCACGGCCGCGCTCACCACCATGCAGAACGTCTGCCTGCTCCCCCATCTCGGCTCCGCCACCATCGAAACACGAGAAGCGATGGGCTTCACGGTGCTGCGGAACCTCGAGGCGTTCTTCTCGGGGCAGGAACCGCCAAACCGCGTGGTGTGATCGCGGCGCGGCGCAGCTCAGACCGGCTGGCGGAGAAGAGCCCTTCGCCAGCGACACCACAATGCTTCGGGTGCTCGCACCACCTCGTCGCGCGAGAGCCACAGCGCAGCCGCCAAGGCTGCCAGCAGGCCAAGGGTCTGCACGCCGGCGAGGACCATCATGGCCTCATCCTCGGTGCCGCCCTGAGAAACGCCGCCAGCTACGATCGCAACCTCATATCCTCGGCTGAGCGGAAGCAGACTCAAGAACAGGAGGAAGCGGCCAGGGAGCGGGCCATGCCGGAGAAGCATCGCAAAGATCGGCGCGAAGAGCACGAAGTCCGACTGGTGGCCCGCCCAGAAGAAGCAGGCGACGATCATGAGGATGGTGGCGACCGTGAGCGGCTCCCTCAGCGTTGAGAGCATGGCGAGCGCCGCGGCGGTGACCATGATCGGCAGGGCCGTACCCAGGATGCCGAGCTCAACGCCGACAAGCCCAAGCAGCCAGCCGAGGCCTGCGCCGCGCTCTGCGCTGTTGGCGGCGTAGGCGGTGTAGGCAGCGACATTGCTCAGCCAATCCCGGACGAGCGTGATCGGGTCGACACCGTTCGAGCCGAGGAAGAACAGTCCCACCAAGGCTGCACCGGCGATGATGGCGCCCTTTCGGAATTCCGGCACGACCAGACAGTAGAAACCGAGCGCGGCGCCCAGTTGCGGCTTCATCATCAGCAACACGAGCCCGAGCGCCTGCACGACGATCAGACCCGCGCGCGCTCCGATGGCCCACAGCATCAATCCGGCCAGCAGCGTGAACTGAAAGCCACCGAACACCGTGGTCACCATGCTGGGGAAGAAAACGATGCCGATGATTATCACCAGCAAAGCGAAACGTTGTTGAATATTGAGATACGCGGGGCGGTCTTCAAACACCGCCAGAAAGAGGCTGGCAAAAAGTATCATACAAATATTGTAGATTACAAGAAGCCGAGAGGCCATTGCAGGTTCGACTAGTGCAAAAAGTCCGAGGAAGGGTATACTGGTAGGCGGATAGAAAAAAGGATACTGGAAGGTCAACGAAAATTCTTGAAAGCCAAGCTCCCAGTATGCATCGCCGTACGGGGTCTCGCCGATCCACCACAGTTCACCGACAACCCACCAGTATTGCAAATCCGCTGCCCACCGCGTAGGCATGTAGGCGTCTTCGATAATGCGATAGTAAAGAATTACAATGGAAAGCGCGCCGAGTGCCAGCAGTCGGTCGAGCCACTTCGCAAGCATCGGCTCCTCCAGCGTCAAAACTCACTCAGATGCACTTCGGTTCTACGTGCCAACGCCCACCAAAGCAGCGAGCTGCATACAACAAGCGCCGGAATATGATGTTTGCTACAATCTCGCTCCTCTGGCACGCCGCAGCAGAGGTGCAATCGCCGATGACCAATGGGTCGTCAGCCTCCGCTCCTAACCAAGACCGCCGTCAGAAAAAGCTAAAAACATACTGAACGAGCGCTCCGCCATGCGAAAGAGGGCGTGCGTTGCCTTGCCGCAACCGCCCGCTCCGCCTAGAGCATAGGTAAGTCGCCGATCTGAAGCGGCGGCAAGACCTACAGGGAGAATGATCTATGCGGTTCCGCAACATGAAGTTTGCGCTGCTGGCGGGCACGGCCATGAGCTTCGTTGCCGTTGAGGCAGCCTCGGCCCTCACCTGGAATGTCAGCGTCTGGGGCAAGCGCCGCGCCTTTACCGAGCACATCCACAAGCTCGGCGATCTGGTGGCCGAGAAGACGAACGGCGAGTTCACCTTCAACATCAGCTACGGCGGTCTCTCCAACAACAAGGAGAACCTCGACAACATCTCCTTCGGCGCGATCGAGATGGCGCAGTTCTGCGCGGGCTACCATCCGGACAAGAACCCGACGATCACGGTGCTCGAGCTGCCGTTCCTGGGCGTATCCACGCTCGAGGAAGAGGTCGCGGTCTCCCATGCCGTCTACGCCCACCCGGCGACGGTTGCGGATCTCGGCCGCTGGAATGCCAAGCTGCTGATGACCTCGCCGATGCCGCAGTACAACGTGGCCGGCAAGGGCGACGTGCCCTCGGGCCTCGCCAGCTTCGACGGCATGCGCATCCGCGCCACCGGCGGCCTCGGCGAAGCGTTCCGCACCGTCGGCGCGACGCCCACCTCGGTGACCTCCTCGGAAGCCTATAACGCCATGGAGTCCGGCGTGGTCGACGGCGTGGCCTTCGCGCAGCACGCTCACCTCGCCTTCCGCACCGTGGACCTGGCCGACTGGTGGACCACCAACCTCAACCCGGGCACCGTCAACTGCCCGGTCGTGGTGAACACCGACGCTTACGAGGGCCTGAGCCCCGAGTTCAAGCAGGCGCTCGACGAAAGCGTGGACGAGGCGATCACCCACTACCTCGCGAACTACGCCACCGTCTTCGGCAAGTTCGAGGAGATCCTCGAGAAGGAAGGCGTCCAGAAAGTCGCTCTGCCCGACGCCGAGGTTGCAGCGTTCGAGGCGAAGGCGGCAACGCCGATCCGCGAGAAGTGGATCGCCGACATGAGCGCTCAGGGCATTCCGGGCGAGGAACTCTACCAGCTCGTGCAGGACACGCTCGCCGAGGTCCGCAAGGGCCAGACCAACTGAGCCCTCAGCCGGTGGGGTGAACCCCACCCTACCGGCACCCCAGCCTTCAGCACCATCGCCGCGCTCTCCGCTCGCGGTAGGGTGGGGTTCGACCCCACCGCGTTCCAACACATCCGGAGGCGCCCATGGCCGCCGAGGCCTCTGTCCCCGAAGACGACAGCGCCGTCAGCCGCGCCGACCGCGCGCTCTTCCGCATCGAGGCTGCGCTCGCCCTCCTCGCGGGCCTCGTCATCCTCGCCGTCATGCTTGTATCGGTGGCCAACATCCTCGGCCGCTGGCTCTTCGAGTTGCCGGTGCCGGGCTTTGTCGACTGGATGGAACAGGCGGTACCCATCATCGCCTTCTTCGCGCTCGCCTACTGCCAGCGTCTAGGCGGTCATATCCGGATGGACCTGCTCATCGGCCAGCTCCGCGGCCGCGCGCTCTACATTGCCGAGTGGCTCGGCACCTTCTTTATCCTGTTCCTGACTGTCTTCCTCATCTGGGGCGCCTGGCTGCATTTCGACCGCAGCTTCGACTGGAACAGCCCGAACTGGAGCCGCGACAGCACCATCGATATCGGCCTGCCCATCTGGCCCATCAAGCTTGTGGTGCCCGTCATGCTGGCCCTCTTCGCCCTGCGCCTGATCCTGCAGCTCTGGGCCTATACGAGGGCGATCCGCGAGAACCCGGACTTCGCCGTTGCCGTGCCCAAGATCGAGAGCGCGGCCGAACAGGCGGAAGCGGAGGCGGAGACCGTCTCCGGGGCCGATGACGACGACATCAACGGAAACGACGGCGACTGGCCGAAGGAGACGCGCGGATGACCCCGATCGACGTCTCCATCGTCCTCGCGGGCGTCCTCATCTTCCTCGTGGTCATCGGCGTGCGCGTCGCCTTCGCCACCGGCTTCATCGGCTTCCTCGGCATCCTCCTGATCTTCCTTGATCGCGGGCAGCCTTTCGACCGGGCCCTCCTCGTCACCCTGCAGATCGCGGGCCAGGTGCCGCATTCGAAGATGAGCATCTACGTCCTCGCGCTCATCCCCACCTTCATCCTGATCGGCTACCTCGCCTACTACGCGGGCCTTACCAAGGCGCTCTTCGAGGCGGCCAAGCGCTGGGTCGGCTGGCTGCCCGGCGGCCTCGGCGTCTCCACGGTGTTCGCCACCGCCGGCTTCGCCGCCGTCTCCGGCGCGTCCGTCGCCACCTCCGCCGTCTTCGCCCGCATCGCGATCCCGGAGATGCTGAAGCTCGGCTACGACAAGCGCTTCGCCGCGGGCGTGGTGGCCGCCGGCGGTACACTCGCCTCGCTGATCCCGCCCTCGGCGATCCTCGTCATCTACGCCATCATCACCGAAAGCTCCGTGGGTCAGCTGCTGCTCGCGGGCTTCTTGCCGGGCTTCGTCTCGGCGATCATCTATGCCGGCCTCGTGATCGGCCTCGCCAAGATGCGCCCCGATCTCGGCCCGCCCGTCACCGGCTTCACCTGGAAGGAACGGTTCGAGAGCCTGCCGGGCGCGCTCCCCATCGTCTTCGTCGTCGTCATCATCATGGTCTGCATCTATGGCGGCGTCGGCACCCCCACCGAGGCCGGGGCCCTTGGCGCCTTCGTGGTCCTCATCATGGCGCTGGCCCGCGGGATGAGCTGGAAAAACCTCTCCGGTGCCCTGCTCGAGAGCGCCAAGCTCTCCGCCATGATCCTCACCATGATCTGGGGTGTGCTCATCTATGTGCGCTATCTCGGCTTCGCGGACCTGCCGGGCGCCTTTGCGGACTTCATCTCCGGGCTCGAGCAGCCGCCCATCGTCACGCTCCTGATGATCCTCGGGGCCTATGTGGTGCTGGGTATGTTCATGGACGCGATCGGCATGCTGATCCTCACACTGCCCATCACCTTCCCGGCCGTGATCGCCCTCAATGGCGGCCCGAACGTCACCGCCGCCGAGAGCGCATTGGGCATGACCGCCGATCAGGTCGCCATCTGGTTCGGCATCATCGTGGTTAAAATGGCGGAGCTCTGTCTCATCACCCCACCCATAGGGCTCAACTGCTTCGTGGTCGCGGGCGTTGCCCGCGAACGCCACGGCATCACGGTGCAGGACGTGTTCCGCGGTGCCTCCCCCTTCTTCATCGCCGATGTCGCGACGGTCGCCGTCCTCATCGCCTTCCCGGGCATCGTCCTCTTCCTGCCCAGCCTCCTGGACTAAGGGCCCTGCGTCAGGCCCGCCACGGGCGGTCCGGCCGGCGCCCGGAGGGCGCTGGCCGGGCGCAACAAGTATCGCGCCCGCGGGCGCGATCCCGCCTGGCCGGAGCCCGCCATCACAGCGCGTGATGGCGCAGGCCGCAGAGCATCGCTTGCCCCATCGCCCGCCACATCGCAGCGTGGCATCGGCAAGAGGAGACGTGCGATGTACACCATCACCATCGGGGACAAAGCCTATTCCAGCTGGTCCATGCGGGGCTGGCTCCTGCTCGCGGGCTTCGGGCTCAAGTTCGACGAGGAACTCGTCCCGATGTACACGGACGCCTTCGACGCGATGCAGGTGGCGCGCGCGCCGATGACCTCCGTGCCCCAGCTCTCCTGGAGCGAGGACGGTCGGACACGGCGGGTTTGGGACAGCCTCGCCATCGCCGAGACCCTGGCGGAGCAGCACCCGGAGGCCGGGCACTGGCCGGCCGATCCCGCACTCCGACGCCTTGCCCGCATGCTTGCGGCCCAGATGCACTCAGGCTTCGGCGGCCTTCGCGGGGCAGCACCGATGAACCTGCACCGCGACAACCGCCCCCTGCAAAACCCGCCCGACACCCTGGCGCCCGATGTCGCGAAGCTCGAGGCGCTCTGGACCTGGGCGCTCGAAACCTCTGGCGGCCCCTGGCTAGCCGGCCCCGCCTTCAGCGCCGCCGACGCCTTTTTCGCCCCCGTCGTGTTCCGGCTCACTGGCTACGGCCTCGTCACCGAGCGCTCACGCCCTTATTGCGAGCGCCTCGCCGCGCATCCCGCTGTCGTCCGCTGGCGGGAAGAGGCCCTGGCCGATCCACGGCGGATCGAGCGCTACGAGAGCATCGTCTAGGAAGCCGGGGAGCCGCCCTGCGGAAAGCTGCTTCTGCGAGGATGACAGTCCCGGCTCAAGAGGATATTCGACCTCTCGCGACAGGGGCGCCCGTGGACCGCTGCGGGCCGAGACGTACCCTTGGAACCTGATCCGGGTGATGCCGGCGGAGGGAGTCGCGTACGGTTTGCCGACGCTTTCCCTCCGAGACGAACGCACCCCTGAAGGGGGTCGAGAGGAGAGCGTGTGAACCAACTCGTCAGCAGCGCCGGTGGGCCGGACCTCTCGCGCGACCGTCTTGCAGCGGCCCTCGCCGCCATGCGCATGGCAGCGCCGCTTGTGCACAACATCACCAATTTCGTCGCCATGAACTTCCAGGCCAACGTGCTTCTCGCGGCCGGCGCCTCGCCCGCGATGATCCATGCGAGGGAGGAAGCGGCGGAGTTCGCCGCCATCGCCTCGGCCCTCACCATCAATATCGGCACGCTGGAGCCCGCCTGGCTCGACGCCATGCTCTGGTCGGCCGAGGCGGCGCGGGATGCAGGGCGGCCATGGGTGCTCGACCCCGTCGCCGTCGGCGCCACCCAGTATCGTCGGCAGGCCGGTGGCGTCCTGCTCGCGCGCCGTCCCCGGGCGATCCGTGCCAATGCCTCCGAGGTGATCGCGCTCGCCGGCATCGGTCAGCGCAGCGGGGGCGCGGGCCAGGGCGCGGGCAGGGGCGCGGACGCGACGGACAGCGTGGCGGCAGCCGAGGATGCCGCGCGCGATCTCGCCCGCCGCTCCGGCGCTGTCGTGGCTGCAACTGGCGCGGAGGATTTCATCACCGACGGCACCCGCACGATCCTGATTGGCGGGGGCGATCCGATCATGCCCAAGGTCACGGCGATGGGGTGCAGCCTCAGCGGGCTCTGCGGCGCCTTCC
Organism: Pseudomonadota bacterium; assembly: GCA_038528605.1. Lineage (GTDB taxonomy): Bacteria > Pseudomonadota > Alphaproteobacteria > Rhodobacterales > Rhodobacteraceae > Thermohalobaculum. The sequence continues at coordinate 23,907 of JBCBEP010000010.1, read as the reverse complement.
TTGCCGCCGTGGAGGACCCGTTCGAGGCCGTGGCCGCTGCCTGCGCCTTCTACGCCGTCGCCGGCAGCCGTGCCGGCCAGGCAGCGGCGGGGCCTGGTAGCTTCCAGATGTCGTTCCTCGATCAGCTTCACCTGATCTCGCCGGAGGAGCTGGCCGAAGAGGCCGTGCTGTTGCGCGCATGAGCAAAGAAGCGCCCAGGGCCAAGACGCTCGACCTCAGCCTTTACTTCGTGACCGACCCGCGGATGCCCGGGGAGCGCGGCCTGCCCGCCGTCGTGGCCGCAGCGCTGCGCGGCGGCATCACGATCCTGCAGCTTCGGGACAAGGAGGCGAGCGACGAGGATTTTCTCGCGATGGCGAGATCCCTCGCCCCCCTAGCCCGCGGGGCCGGTATTCCCTTTCTGCTCAATGATCGCCCCCACCTCGTGGAGGCCGCGGGCGCGGATGGCGTCCATGTCGGGCAGGAAGACACGCCCGTTCCCGACGCACGGCGGCTGATCGGCCCCGAACGGATCCTCGGCCTCTCCGTCGAGACGCCATCGCTGGCGGCCGCGGTCGATCCGGCGGTGGTCGACTATGCCGGCATCGGCCCGGTATCGCCGACCACCACGAAGTCCGACCACAAGGCCCCGCTCGGCCTCGATGGCCTTGCCGAGGCGCGCGCCCGCTGCCCCGTACCCGCAGTGGCCATTGGTGGCATCGGCCACGCGAACGCGGCGGATATCATGAAAAGTGGGGTTGACGGCATCGCGGTGGTTTCGGCCATCTGCGCTGCGTCCGACCCGGAGGAGGCCGCCAGAGCGCTCCGATCTACAATAAGAGAAGCAACGCGATGATCCCCAACATCCTCAGCATCGCCGGGTCCGACCCTTCCGGCGGTGCGGGCATTCAGGCCGACCTCAAGGCCTTCGCTGCAAACGGCGCCCACGGCATGGCGGCGCTCACGGCCCTCACGGCGCAGAACACGCGCGAGGTGCGCGCGGTCCATCTCGTCCCGCCGGACTTCGTGCGCCAGCAGATCGCCACGGTGTTCGACGACGTCCGCGTCGATGCCGTGAAACTCGGGATGCTGGCGAATGCGGAGATCGCCGGCGCTGTGGCGGACGCGCTGGAGGCGGAAGACGCCGCCGGGCGGCGCCCGCCCTTGGTGCTCGACCCTGTGATGGTCTCGTCGAGCGGGGCCCGCCTTCTCGACGAGGCGGCAGCGGATGTGATCGTCACCCGCCTGATGCCGCGCGCCGCGGTGGTGACCCCCAACCTCGCTGAGCTTGCTGTCCTGACAGGTCTGCCGAAAGCCACCAACCGCGACGAGATGGAGGCGGCCGCCAGCGTTCTCCGCGCGGCGGGTGCGAATGCCGTTTTCGCCAAGGGCGGGCATCTCACGGCGAGCGAGAGCCCGGATCTCCTGCTGACGGCCGATTGCATGCTCTGGTACGAGGGCGGGCGGGTCGTCACCCGCAACACCCACGGCACGGGGTGCAGCCTCGCAGCGAGCATCGCTGCTCATCTCGGCCACGGCCGAACCCTCAAGGCTGCGGCGGAGGCCGCAAAGCTCTACATCGCCGGCGCGATCAGCCACGCGGACATGCTGGAAGTGGGCACCGGCCACGGCCCAGTCCACCATTTCCACAAGCTCTGGAGCCCGATGTGACCGACGACCAGCGCCTTTTCCCTGCCCTTCGCGAGGCGGAGCTCGAGAGCTGGCAGGCTTATGTCCGCCATCCCTTCACCGTGGCGCTCGGCGCGGGCACGTTGCCCCGGGAGAGCTACCTCCGCTATCTGCGTCAGGACTACGTCTTCCTGATCCATTTCTCCCGCGCCTGGGCGCTGGCGGTCGCCAAGTCGGACCGGATCGACGAGATGCGCGCGATGTCGGCCACCGTCCACGCCCTCATCAACGAAGAAATCGAGCTCCATATCGCGACCTGCGCGCGGGAGGGCATCCCGGCCGGGGAACTTGCGGCGACAGAAGAGCTGCCCGCCACCTTCGCCTATACCCGCTTCGTGATGGATGCAGGCCTTAAGGGCGATCTCCTCGATCTCCTCGTCGCGCTCGCACCCTGCGTTCTCGGCTATGGCGAGATCGGCCTGCGCCTCGCGGAGGAAAGCGGTGGCCCGCCCGAAGGGCATGCCTATGCAGAGTGGATCGGCACCTATGCCGGGCCTGAGAACCAGGAGGTCTGTCGCAGCGTCGAAGCGCTGATCGACAGCGTGGCCGCCCGCACGCTTGGGCCAGCGCCAGCCGCCTCCCCCCGCTGGACCGACCTGCGCCGTCTCTTCCGCGGCGCCTGCAGGCTCGAGGCGGATTTCTGGGAGATGGGTCTCAACGGCTGACCCGCTTGGCGACCCCGGTAGGACTTGAACCCACAACCTGGCGATTAGAAGTCGCCTGCTCTATCCAGTTGAGCTACGGGGCCGGCGCGCGCGGCGCCGACGTGATAGCCGCGCCGGGGCATGGCGGCAACGGCTTCGCATGCGGCTCGAACAGTCCCACCTCCGTCGTTGCAGCGTCGCAGGCTCTCGCTAGGCTCTGCTCCCGTTCATCGGATCCGTGACCGGGAGGAGCCATCATGGCCGACGCCTTCACCCTCGAGAGCCTTTTCAATCTCGGCGTGCTGCTCTTCCTGCAGGCCGTCCTGGGCTTCGACAACCTGCTCTACATCTCCATCGAGAGCCAGCGCGCCCCCAAGGAAGAGCAGCAGCGCGTGCGCCAGATGGGCATCATCATCGCCATCTGCCTGCGCGTGGTCCTGCTCTTCGTGATGATCACGCTGATCGACGCGCTGGCGGAACCGTTCTTCGTCCTGAACGTGCCGGGGATCATCGAGGGCGGCGTGAACTTCTCGACGATCATCTTCGTCTTTGGTGGCAGCTTCCTCATGTACACGGCGGTGAAGGAGATCAATCACCTCCTCAAGCTCGAGGACCCGGAGCACGCGCATAAGAAATCATCGAAATCGGCGACGCAGGTGATCGCGCTTATCGTCTTCATGAACCTCATTTTCTCGTTCGACTCGATCCTTTCCGCACTGGCGATAACGGATGTCTTCCTCGTGCTCGCCGCAGCAATCGTGATCTCGGGCGCGGGCATGTACCTGCTGGCCGATACCGTGTCGGACTTCATCGCGAAGAACAGGAAATACGAGGTGCTCGGCCTCTTCATCCTGCTGATCGTCGGCGTGGTGCTGCTGGGCGAGAGCGGGCACGCGGCCGAGCCGCATCTCCACCTCTTCGGCTACGCGGTCGAGCCCATGTCGAAGACGACCTTCTACTTCTCCATCGCCGTGCTCGTCGCGGTCGACATCCTGCAGTCCGGCTACAAGAAGAAACTCGCGGCGATGCGGGAGCAGGAGCAGAGGGAGAAAGGCGCGCCATCGTCACCGGCGGAGTGATCCTCCTAGGCCAATACGACAGCCCCTTCGTGCGCCGCGTCGCGGGACTGCTCAACTGGCACGGCATCGCGTTCCAGCGCGAAGTTCTGTCGGTGTTCAGAGACTTCGATGCAGTGCTGGAGAGGAACCCTCTCGGGAAAGTGCCGGCGCTGGCGCTCGACGACGGCACCTGGCTCTACGAAAGCCGGAGCATCATCGAGTGGGTCGAGGCGAGCATGGAAGAGGCTTCACGCCTCACGCCGACCGATCCTGATCTCCTCTGCCAGACCCTGCGCCTGGAGGCCGTTGCAATCGGCCTTGCCGAGAAAGGCTATGAGCGTGGGATCGAAGTGAGCCGACGCAATCCAAAGGCACGGGATCCGGCGGTCATCGAACGGACCGAACGGCAGATTGCGTCGGCCCTCGCCTGGCTCGAAGGGGAGATCAACGGACCGTGGGCGGTGGGAGAACGCTTCGGAAGGGCCGATCTCGCTATCGCGGTTGCGCTCACTTACCTCGCCGCAAAGCTCCCGACGCTCTACGTCGCCGAAGCCTATCCCCGGCTTGAGGCATTGCGCCACCGCGCGGAAGCGCTGCCAGCGCTACAGGCGGCGCCATACTCTGCGGCAGAGGCGGCCGCCTCGGGCTGGAAGAGGCAGGAGGGGCCGAACCCTCCCAACGCGTGAGCCTCGCTACGCACCCCGCCGGCGAAGTGCTGCAAGCATCCGGCCGTCCAAGAACAACAACCCGAGGCCGATAATGGCGAAGCCCGCGAAGTGCTGGGGCCCGAGCCGCTCGCCGAGGATTGCCCAGCCGAGGAGGATGGCGGAGGGCGGGATCAGCAGCGTCACCAGCATCACGTTTCCAGCACCCGCGATGGCGAGGATGCGGAAGAACAGAATGTAGGCGAGCGCGGTGGCGAAGACTGCGAGGCCGATCAGGCTCGCCACCACGTCCCAACCCGGGAAGGGCAGCGTCCAGGGTTGCATCGCGAGGAGCGCCGGCAGCAGCAGCACCGTCGAGCACGTGACCTGCCCCGTCGCCGTCACCACCGGATCGAGGCCCATGGCGCGGAAGCGCCGACCCCAGAGGCTGGAGAACCCGTAGGACACGGTCGCCGCGAGGACGGCGAGCTGCCCCAGCACCGCACCGCCGAGCCCTGAGAGCGCGTCCCAGCCGATGAGCACGGTCACGCCCAGAATACCGAGGCCGACGCCCATGGCCCGCGCGCCTGTCAGCTTCTCGTCCTCCGTGAAGAAATGCGCGAGCAGCACAGCGCTCACAGGCGTCATGGCGTTGATGATGGAGGCGAGGCCGCTCTCGATCTCCGTCTGCCCCCAGGTGATGAGGCTGAAGGGGATGACATTGTTGAGCAGCCCCATGACCGCGAGCGCCACCCATGCCTCGCGCGCGGCCGGCATCCGACGCCCGGTCGCCCAGCAGAAGGCGACGAGCGCGAGCGCCGCCAGCGCCACCCGCAGCCAGACCACCACGAAGGGCGGCAACACCGCGACCGCGACCTCAACGAAGAAGAACGCCCCGCCCCAGAGGACCGAGAGTACGAAGAGCATCGCCCAGGCCGCATTCGTGATCTGCATGGTGGCTCCTTCACCGTGACGCATCGCACTGATAGTTGTTGGTGAGGGGCACCGCAGCCCGAATCCTGCGGTTCGCCAGCGAACGGACGTGGCGATGCGCGCAAACATGCTCTTACTTCTTTTGCCCCTCGTCGGCTGCAATCAGTGGCTGGCGCAGCATGCGGACGTAACGCCACCCGAATGCACGACCCTCGCGTTCGAAGACTCGAGACTGCTTGTGGGAGAGCGAAGCACGTGGGCGCGGAACGGAGACGGTCGAACCAGGGTGAGTGTGGAGCCCGCATCCTCGTCATCTAGGATGACAGGGCTCATCGTGGACAGCGCCGCAGAGCGTTCGCACCTGGTCGACCCCAACAACTATCGGGAAAAGCGTGACTGCGTTGCGCACCTTGAGTTCGAAGATGGAGAGACGCGAGAACTCCAGTACACAATCGTGCGCCTGTTCCTACCTGGAAAGTTTGGATCGGGCGGGACGTCTTCGTTTGCTTTTGGCTGTATGGTTGCGACGGGGCGCGATAGCTGCGAGTGGGCGTCGGTGTATGGCCAAACGCCATGGACAGGGTACGCCTATCCGCGCCCTGAGTGAGGGAAGTCGGGAACAGTGGAAAGAACGAAATGAGCGAGACCTTGGAACGCGCATCGGAAGCGTTGGCCTTCGAGGAGCCGAAGCCGAAGCGCTATCAGGGGGCTACCGGGGAGTGGGAGGTGGTGATCGGCATGGAGGTGCATGCCCAGGTGGCGAGCGCTTCCAAGCTCTTCTCGGGTGCTTCCACCGCTTTCGGGGCCGAGCCGAACACGAATGTCAGCCTCGTCGACGCCGCCATGCCCGGCATGCTGCCGGTCATCAACGCCTTCTGCATCGAGCAGGCGGTGCGCACGGGTCTGGGGCTGAAGGCGGAGATCAACCGCCGCTCGATCTTCGACCGCAAGCAGTACTTCTACCCGGACCTGCCTCAGGGCTACCAGATCAGCCAGTTCAAGCACCCCATCGTGGGCGAGGGCGAGGTGCTGGTGGATATCGAGCCCGGCATTGCCCGGCGCGTGCGGATCGAGCGCATCCATCTGGAACAGGACGCCGGCAAGAGCGTGCACGACCTCGACCCGTCGCTCTCCTTCGTCGATCTCAACCGCACGGGCACGGCACTCATGGAGATCGTGAGCCGCCCCGACATTCGCGGGCCCGAGGAGGCGGCGGAGTATGTTCGCAAGCTCCGCCAGATCATGCGCTATCTCGGCACCTGCGACGGGAACATGCAGGAGGGCTCGCTGCGGGCGGACGTGAACGTGTCGGTCTGCAAGCCGGGCGCCTTTGAGAAGTACCGCGAGACGGGCGATTTCAGTCATCTCGGCACGCGCTGCGAGATCAAGAACATGAACTCCATGCGCTTCATCATGGCCGCCATCGACTATGAGGCACGCCGGCAGATCGACCTTTTGGAGGACGGCGGTACGGTCGATCAGGAGACCCGCCTCTACGATCCCGGCAAGGGCGAGACGCGCTCGATGCGCTCGAAGGAAGAGGCGCATGACTACCGCTACTTCCCCGACCCCGACCTGCTGCCGCTGGAACTGGAAGCCGCGGAGATCGAGGCGGTGGCGGCGACGCTGCCGGAGCTGCCGGACGCGAAGAAGGCCCGGCTCGTCCACCAGTACGGCATCACGGAGTACGATGCCTCGGTGCTGGTCGCCGAACGCGCGAATGCCGACTTCTTCGAGGAGGTTGCCGCCCATGGCGAGGGCAAGCAGGCCGCGAACTGGGTGATCAACGAGCTCTTCGGGCGCCTCAACAAGGAAGGCCACGGTATCGCCGAGAGCCCCGTGTCGGCAGCGCAGCTCGGCGGTATCATCGGCCTCATCAAGAACGGCGACATCTCGGGCAAGATCGCGAAGGACCTCTTCGAGATCGTCTACACCGAGGGCGGGGACCCGGCAGAGATCGTCGAGGCCCGCGGCATGAAGCAGGTGACCGACACGGGCGCGATCGAGAAGGCGGTCGAGGATGTCATCGCGGCCAACCCGGAGAAGGCGGAGCAGGCCAAGGCCAAACCCTCCATGGCCGGCTGGTTCGTGGGCCAGGTGATGAAGGCCACCGGCGGGAAGGCGAACCCTCAGGCGGTGCAGGGCATCGTCAAGGCGAAGCTCGGTCTCGAGTGACGGCCATGCCCAAGCCCCCGGCATGCTTTGCCGGGGCGCCGATCAGCCCGCGAGGGTGCTTCTCGGGGTAACGGCGTACGCATAGGCCGTGATCAGGACCGCAGCGCCCGACACCAGCGTCATCAGCGTGCCGGGGATGAAATTGGCGAACCCACCGAGATCGATGAACATGAAGTAGCCAAGGTCGAACAGTCCGCCGACCAGCGCGGTGAGCCACAGGGCGGATTGGCTGCCGAACCAGACGAAGAGGCCGCCGATGATCGTGGCCGCACCGGCGCAGAACAGGTTCCAGCCATGCTGGTTGAGAATGGCGCCCAGCACCGGATGGTACTCTCCTGCCGTCGCCGCAGGGTCCACTGCATCGCCGATGGCAGCCATCCCGCCAGCCGCATCGGCGCTGATCACGATGAACCCAGCGAGGACGTGGACGGCACCCCAGATGAGCCAAAGCGAAACAATCGCGCCGCGCAGATACGGTGAGACCTCGGACATGGTAACCCCCTCCCTTCAGCGTTGCGCCGGCCAGAGCTGCATCGGCCTCTGATCGCGTAGAGTCTTTGGTGGACTATATCAACTAAAATCATGCCTGATATCGAAGTAGCCCGCAGCGTGGACCGCTTGATGCGCCGTCTCCACGCCGCCCTGAACGCCGATGCGCCGCGGCTCGACCACCACCGCATCGGACCGGTCGGCGGCATGATCCTGTTCACGATCTCGGACGCAGAACCGGCGCGGCCGAGCGCCATTGTCGACCGGATGGCCCGCGACAAGTCGCAGGTGACCCGCGTCCTACAGCTGCTCGAGGCGAAGGGCCTGATTGCCCGGCAGCCGGACCCCGAGGATAGTCGCGCAACCCGGCTGATCCTGACCGAAAGCGGCCGGGAAACCGTGGTGGAACTGGAGGACGCCCTCGCCCGCGCGCTGGATAAGCTATTGACGCCACTCGACGAAACCGAGCGCGCCACCCTCAGAGACCTTCTCGGAAAGCTCTGAACATCCGCCACGCCCGCCGATCAATGAACGGGTCGACCCCACAGTAAGTACTTCCCTGAACGGCCCACCCGCGCCATAGAGCGGCAGAAGCTAACGGGAGACTGCTGCGTTGGAACCGCTCGACCTAGATCTCGAGAACACCCTGATCATCGACCTCGACATTGGTGAGGTCGTCATCGCCCTCCTGCCGGGTCTCGCGCCGCTGCATACGGAGCGCCTGAAGGAGCTCACCCGCGCCGGGGAGTACGACAACGTCGTCTTCCACCGGGTCCTCGAAGACTTCGTGGCGCAGACCGGGGACGTAGAGTTCGGCGACATTTCTGTGGGCTACGACACGTTCAATGTCGGCACAGGCGACTCGAACCTGCCGGACCTGCCCCTCGAAGCATCCCAGTTCGCCTTCGAACGCGGCGTCGTGGGTATGGCACGCGCGGCGAACGACCTCGACAGCGCCAACAGCCAGTTCTTCATCACCTACACGCGCCAGCCCGGGCTCGACTTCAATTTCACCATCGTCGGCGTCGTCGTCGATGGCATGGAGCTTGTCGAGAGCTTCGCGCCCGGGACCGGTCCGGACGGCCTCGTGCTGAACGATCCGGTTGTGATGCGGGACGTCGAGGTGGCGGTCGACGCGCTCGGACAGGGCGCCACCGAGGCCGAAGCCTTTGCCGTCGCGCTGCTCTACGAGGTGGGCCTCAACCGCGACGGAGAGCTCGATTTCGAAGGTTACAACTTCTGGATCGACCGGTTCGAGGAGGGCCGCCCCTTCGACGCCATCGCCCAGCGGTTCCTGGAGAGCCAGGAGTTCGAGGACGCCTTCGGCCCCTACCTGGAAATCGCCGATCGCGAACTCGTCCGGCAGTTCTACCGCAACGTGCTCGACCGCGAGGGTGAGCAGGGCGGTGTCGACTTTTGGACCGGTCGGCTCGGGGACGACGATTTCGACCAGGCAGATCTGCTCGTGGCCTTCGCCTTCAGCGACGAGTTCGTGGAGAGCTCCCCGTTCGATGGCACGCCGACGGAGGTCTTCCCAGGGGACTGGATCCTCGTCGCCTGATCTTTGCAGCTGAAGGGCGCCCTTTGATCCGTCGCAAGGCGCAGGCCCCTGCCCGGCGCTCTCATGCTCTCAGCCGATGAAAAAGGAGGAGAGTATGAGCCACGTTCCCCACGAACTGCCGGAGATGCTGGGTGTCGAGCCGGCGGTGATCAGCGCCCGCGCCGCGGCGGATGCGCATTTCGCGAAAGAGGCCGACGCGTACCACCAGCTCAACCGCGACATTCACCGTGCCGAGACGGATATCGAGCCCTGCTCCGACGATCATCTCCACGAGCTGAAGCGCAAGCGCCTCGCCTTGCTGGATGAACTGAAGGCCGCGCTCGAGAAAAGCTGACGGCGCGGCCAGGCACCCGTCAGTCGTTCTCCGGCAGCAGCAGGGCCGCAAGGCCGACGACGGCGATGAGGGCGCCGATGAGGACGCGCTTCAGCGCGTAGAGCAGCGTGCCCCGCGGCTCGGCATCCACATAGGGCCCACCATCGGGGAGGACGGTCACGGCGATCGTCTCCCCCACCCCGTCGGCGCGGAACCGGTCGAACCCCACCGGCGCAAGCGCCTCCACCTCCCCCCCTTCGCCCGCATAGCGGACCTCGAAGAAGTGGTCGCGGTAGTAGGTCTCGAAACTGCGGACCTCGACGCCGTTCACCGAAACGCTCTGCATCCGCACGGCACCGCTCCGGTGCGGCTTCTCGATGCGCTTGCCGGTGATGCGCGCCTCTGCGGTCTCTTCCGAGTTCATCAGTTCGACGCCCTCGCCCACCGTCTCGACATTCCAGGCCGCAACGCCGAGGCCGATACCCACCATCATCACGCAAAACGCGTTGCCCAGAATACCGGCCATGACGCTCGCCCCCGCATGCTTCCGCCCGCCGCGATATGATAGCCCAGCCATCTACCGGCAGGCTGGGCAATGCGACCGCCGCAGCCGAGACACGGCGTCACGCCCCTCAGATACGAGAACGGGCCCGGTGCATACCGCACCGGGCCCGGCCAAAGCGCTGAGGCAACAGGGATCAGGCGCCGATCTTGCCGCCGCCCTGCTTCGTCACGACGACCACCGAGGGGCGCGGCGGCATACCGTCCGCAAAGTCGGGCCAGCGGGTGGCGGGGTCCTCGAAGGTCGAGGAACGCTCGAAGCCCGGATAGTCCTTCGTGCCGTCCGTCGCCGGGTGCTGCACGGCGAGGAACAGGGTCTCCTGGTCCGCCGTAAAGTACGGGCCGCAAAGCTCGGCACCCACGGGCACGCGGAAGAAGAGCTTCGAGGAGCCGCGGAGCGAGCCCTCGGTCTCGACACCATAGAGACCGTCGGCCTTACCGGTCTTCGGCCAGTTGCCGCCCTGATCGGTCGACACCCAGAGCCGGCCATCGGCGTCGATGGCGCAGTTGTCCGGGCTACCGAACCAGCCATGCTCGGAGGTCTCGGGGCCCCACTGCGCGCCCACCTCGGCCACGTTCGGGTCACCGCACTTCACGAGGATCGACCAGTTGGCCTGGGCGGTGTCGTGGTCGCCCTCCGGCACCACGATCTCGATGATGTGGCCGAAGGCGTTGTCCGCCCGCGGGTTGGCCACGTTCTCGTCGCCCGCCTTGCGGCGCGTGTTGTTGGTCAGCATGACGTAGACCTTGTCCCCGCCCGGCTGCACGTCCTCCGGACGGTCCATCGGCGTCGCGCCGAGGAGGTCGGCGGCAAGGCGCGTGTCGATGCTGATATCGGCCTGGCTGTGGAAGCCGTTCTCCGCCGTGAGCGGGCCGTGGCCGTGGACGAGCGGCAGCCAGTCGACCGTGCCGTCGTCGTTGAAGCGCGCGACCGAGAGCTCGCCTTCCGAGAGGAGCTGCATGTCCGCCGCCTTGTCGCCCGAGATACGGCCAGAGGAGACGAAGCGGTAGAGATAGTCGAAGCGATTGTCGTCGCCCGAGTACACGACCACGCGGCCGTCCTTGTTGGCGATCGACTCGGCGCCCTCGTGGCGGAAGCGGCCGAGCGCCGTGTGCTTCACCGGCGTGGAGGTCGGGTCCATCGGATCGACCTCGACGACGTAGCCGAAGCGGTTCGACTCGTTCGGCTCTTTGTCGATGTTGAAGCGGTCGTGGTACTTGCCCCAAGCGTACCACATGCCCGGCACGCCATAGCGCTTCATCGACGTCGCTTCGGTCTCGTCGATGCCGTCGAACGTGGCATCGCCCTCGCCATCAACATTGTCGGTCCAGAAATAGCCGTGGAAGTTCTCTTCGGCCATCAGGTACGTGCCCCAGGGCGTGATGCCGCCGGCGCAGTTGTTGAGCGTGCCCACAACCGCCGTGCCCGAGGGGTCGGCCGAGGTCTTCATGCGGTCATGACCGGCGGCCGGGCCGCTCAGCGTCATCGTGGTGGTGAGCGGCGTGATACGGCGGTTGCGCGGGCTGTCCAGCACCGGCGCCCAGCCATCGGGGCCGTTGGCGATCTCGATCACCGTGCCGCCATGGGCCGCCATCTCATTCTCGGCCAGCGCGCGGGTCATGCCCTCGAAGCCCGCCTTGTCCTGGCGGCCGAGGCCCGGGAACATGACCTCTTCGTTGGTGTACTCGTGGTTCACGCAGAGCATGCCGCGCGTGCCAGCCTCGTCGAGCGGCACGAAGCCCACATAGTCATTGTTGTAGCCGAACTGCTGGAGCTGGCTCTCGGCGGACTGGTTCTGCGGGTCGAACTCCGGCGCGTCGGCGAACACCTTGTCGCCCCAGCGGAGGAGGACCTTGGCGTCATAGCCCTCGGCGATGTGGTGGGTCTCATCGACACCGCTCGCGAGTTCGGCGAAGTCGAAACGGCCGGTCGCCGCCTGTGCCTTGCCGGCGGTCAGCGCCGTGGAGCCGAAGAGGGCGGTGGTAGCGGACACGGCGAGGGCGCCGCGCAGCACGTCGCGGCGGCCATAGCGACGATTAATGACGTCGCCGATGGTGTTCCCGAGATTCGGGTTGGTGGGGATGTCGTCGAATGCCTCGAAGGCTTCGGCCTTGTTGCAGATCTCCGGGTCCTGAAGGACGTCCTTACGGGTCACTGGCTTCTCCTCTGATGAGCTGGCTCCGGGGGTGCATGCACTCCCGCGAGGCGAACGCTAATGCCGTTCTGCGACAGTATTGTTTTGAAACAGCGTCACAAACCCGTGTCCCCGCGTCGCAGGGAAACGCGGCGGCTGTGGGACCTGCGCCTGCCGGCGCTAGCGGTCGTCGGCAGGCCCGTGGGTGCCGGTGGCGCGCATCTGTTCGGCCTCGATCACGTCGAGATTGGCCCGGGTGGCAGCGCCGATCGCCTGGCGGTCCTCCGGCCCCAAATCCTCGGGTTTCTTGCCGTCGAGATCCGGTATGCGGACCGTGACCTCGCGATGGGCGAACTTGATGCCCTCGCGGTCGAAGAGGTTGCGGATCTCCATGTAGACACGCTTCCTCACAACCCACTGATCGCCCGGCTTGGTCATGAACTTCACGCGGACGATCATGGCGCTGTCCTCCATCTGGATAACGCCCTGGGACTTCAGAGGTTGGATGAACAGATGGCCAATGGTCGGGTCGTCCAACAGGCTCACGCCCAGCTTCTTCACCAGCTTCCGCACCTGCTCCACATCCGTGTCGTAGGTGAGACGCAGCGGCAGCTTCATCATCACCCAGTCGCGGCTGAAGTTGGTCAGGAACTGCACCTCGCCGAAGGGGATGGTGTGGAGCATGCCGAGATGGTGCCGAAGCTGGAAGGAGCGGAGCGAGATCTTCTCCACCGTGCCTTTCACCGAGCCCACATCGATGTACTCACCCTTCCGGAATGCATCGTCGAGCAGGAAGAAGGCGCCGGAGATGATGTCCCGAACCAGCGTCTGGGCCCCAAAACCGATGGCGAGGCCAACGACCCCGGCGCCCGCGAAAAGCGGCGCCACGTTCACGCCCATCTCGATCGCCACGAGCAGCAGCACAGTGACGCCGATGATGGTGAGGATGAAGTTGCGGATCAGCGGCAGGAGCGTGGCGACCCGCGTGGCACCAGCACCGCCACCCTCGCCATCGAGCATGGCACCCGCCTGATCGTCATCCGCCCCCTCGTCCCGGATCTTCTGGTCGAGCCAGATGCGGGCGGCATGGAAAGCGATGTAGCCGATGAAGAGGATATCGACCACGTCCTCGACCACGCCGAAGATGGCGCTCTCGGCAAACATCTGGCGCCCGCCCCAGTACCAGACGAAAAGCCAGGCCCCGACGCCGAGGGCGAGCAGCGAGGCGATGCGCCGGGCCAGGTCCTCGAAGGTGCGCATGCCGGCACCAGGCAAGGGCTCCTCCGGCCGGTCGCTCCGCGCGGCGTCCTCCGCATCAGCCCTCGCGTCGACGCGCTTGCCGCCCCCCTCATCGTCCCCGTCATCGTCAGTATCGGCGCCATCGGAGTTCCAGGCCTCGGTCGCGATCGCCTGGCGTTCCCGCGCGTCGGCCTCGGCCGCTTCGGCGCGGGCAGCCGCGCGGGCGTTGACGTCCCGGATCCGCCGCTGACGGTCGAAGATGCGCTCCACGGCGTAGATGACGATGGCATAGACCATCGCGCCCACGACGATCACGAAGAACGGGACCATCAACCGCTCGGGCCCGGCATCGGCGCCCATCACAAGGCGGAAGACGAGATCCGCCCAGCTGACGATGAGGTAGATCGCCGCCGCAGGCGCCCAGGCCGCCGAGACACCCTGCTGGAGCCAGGTCATCGGCCGGCCGCGCCTATCGCCGATCATGATGCCGGTGATCGCCGCATGGTTCACCCGCATGGTGGCCAGCAGCAGCGAGAGCGTGAGGAGCGTGACCGCCGCCGTCACGATCACCAGGATCTCGCGCGGCAACCCAATCCCCTCGACCCAGTAGGCGAAGGCCGCGCCGATAATGGCGACCACGCTTGCAAGCACGATCCAGCGATAGAGCGCGCGCGCAGCCGCATCCTGAATGTAGGGGATCCGGTACTGCGGCAGGAACGGCGCGAGGGTGATCCGCCATACGGAGTGAACGACCATCACCGCCGCGTAAGAGCCGAACACCGTTACCGCCGTTAGAAGCGTTTCAGGGTGGTCGTCATAGAAGAAGAGCCCGGTGGCGACGGCGACCGACAGCGTGATGGTGACCGAGAAAACCGCAAGCACCACCCGTGCCACAATGACCGGGAGTTTCTCAGTATAGCCGCGCGGAGCACGGCGCTGCATGCGCACAAAGATCGGCCGCGCGATGAAGGAGAGATAGAGTTCCGCCACCGCCCGCCCGACGATGATCAACAGCATCGCAAAAACACCGATGCCGACGAAATGAACCGCCCGGCCGGTCGGACTGGCGGCACTCATCGTCACACCAAGCTCGTCGAACGCGTCCGGCACCCGCGCCAGCGTCGCGCCAAGCCGTGCCCTGAACACGCCGAGATAGTCGCCGGCCGCATCGATTGACGCGGTCATCGGGCGCTCTTCGCGCTGCTGTTCGTTGAGGCGCGCATAGTCCTGCACGGTAGGGCCGTCGCTCGACCGAAAGCTCTGCGCCGGGCGAGAGCTCGTGCTGCCGGCATCCTCTGGCTCGCTGCTCGACGAAGAGCCGCCGATAAGCTGCTGAAGCAACGGGGTTTGTGCGCTGGCAGGGTACGGGGCGCCAAGCACACAGAGCTTCAGGCCAAACCCGAGAAGGAGGACAATGAGCAGCCCGGGAAAGGTCCACCCGCGCCGCCGCACGAACCGGTTCACACTCATTGCCTCCGCAGTCTCAAAGCGCATTGCGCCACTATGATCGTTGCTCGCCCGTAAGCATACACCGGGAGCGGCAGAGGACGAGGGCCGCCTCACGCCGACGTAAGGGCACGTTACAGTACCCAGCTTACAGCCCAACAACCGCTGTGGCCGGTGGGCGCCAGCGCCCAACCGCCCCGGGTGCGTATTGACGCAAGGCTTGTTGTCCCTGCCCGAATGTAGCAGGCATGAGGGCGTGTGAGTGCGGCATGGTGGGGGCTCCGGGTGCGGGGCGGTCCTGCCGTACGGGTCGCGGCCCCGGGAGAGGCCCATGAACGCGAACGCGAAGGCGCCCGGCACGCGGGCTTTGCTGTATAGTCACGACACCTTCGGCCTCGGGCATATCCGGCGCTCGCGGACCATTGCCACGACGCTGGTGAGCCGGATGCCCGGCGCTTCGGCGCTCATCGTCACGGGCTCGCCCATCGCCGGTCGGTTCGATTTCCCGCCACGGGTCGATCACGTTCGCCTGCCCGGTGTGGTGAAGAACGCGGATGGGAGCTATTCCGCCTCGAACCTCGCCCTCGATATCGACGAGATGGCCGGGCTGCGCGGTGCCGTGATCAGCGCCGCGGCGCAGGAATTCCGCCCCGATCTCGTGATCGTCGACAAGGAGCCATGGGGCTTCCGCGGCGAGCTGGCCGATGCGCTGCCCCAACTGAAAGCACATGGCGCGCGCCTGGTGCTCGGTGTGCGCGACGTGCTGGATGACGAGGACGCGCTTGCCCTCGAATGGGAGCGCAAGGGCGCGATCGAGGCGATCGAGCGGTACTACGACGAGATCTGGGTCTATGGCGTGCCGGAGATTTGCCGTCCGCTCTCAGGCCTCGGCCTCTCCGCTCGCATGGAAGCGCATGTCCACTACACCGGCTACCTGCGGCGCAGCCTGCCGGACTGGCCGGCCGAGCCCGAGGGGGAAGCGCCGGAGGAGCCCTACATCCTCGTGACCACCGGCGGCGGGGGCGATGGCGATGCGCTGGTCGACTGGGTGATCCGGGCCTACGAGGCAGATCCGACGCTCTACCCGGCGGCCTTCATCGTCTACGGGCCCTTCATGGGCGCCACGGAACGCGCGGCCTTCGACGCGCGGATCGCTCAGCTCGACGGCCGTATCGCTGCCATCGGCTTCCATCCCCGTCTCGAGCGGCTCGTTGCGGGCGCGGCGGGCGTCGTGGCCATGGGCGGCTACAACACGTTCTGCGAGATCCTTTCGGCGGACAGGCCGGCCATCATCGCGCCCCGCACGGAGCCACGCCGCGAACAGGTGATCCGCGCAGAGGCGGCCGAGCGGCTCGGTCTCCTGCGCATGCTCACGCCGGAGCGTGACGGAGATGCACCGGAGGCGATGGCGAGTGCCATCCGGGCCCTCGCCACACAGCCCGCGCCTTCCGCCGCCGCCATGCCCGGGCTCCTGAGCGGGCTCGACGCCATCACGAAGCGAACGAAGCTCGGCTGCGAGCAGAGCCGCGGTCGCTCCCTCGCCGCCGCCGGCGAGTGACCGGGGCGATGAGCGAGGAGAAGCCGCAGTCACCCGTCCTGGCCGTCGTGCTCAAGGGCTATCCCCGCCTGTCCGAAACCTTCATCGCCCAGGAACTGAAGGCGCTGGAGGATCGGGGCTTCACATTCGAGATCTGGTCCCTGCGCGCGCCTTACGACGATCGGACCCATCCGATCCATGACGAGATCCGCGCCAGGCTCCGCTACCTGCCCGAGTACCTGCACCGCGAGCCGCTGCGAGTCCTCGCAAGCCTCCTCCGCGCCGTTCGCCTGCCGGGCTTCTGGCGCGCCTGTGGCGCCTTCTTGCGCGACCTGGCACGCGACCGCACCCTCAACCGCATCCGCCGCTTCGGCCAGGCCGCCGTGCTTGCGGCCGAGCTGCCGGCGGAGACGCGCTTTCTCTACGTGCACTTCCTTCACACCCCGGCCTCCGCAGCGCGCTATGCCGCGCTCATGCGCGGGCTTGAATGGGGCTTCTCCGCCCATGCGAAGGACATCTGGACGATCCCGGAGTGGGAGAAGCGCGAGAAGATCGCGAACGCCCGTTTCGGCGTGACCTGCACGTCCAGCGGTGCGGAACATCTCGCCTCCCTTGCGCCGGACGATGAGCGCATCACCCTTGCCTATCACGGGCTCGACCTCTCCCGCTTCCCGGCGCCGCCTGAGCGGGGCCTTAGGCATGGTCCGCTCCGGATCCTCTCCGTCGGGCGGCTGGTGGAGAAGAAGGGATACAACGTCCTCCTAGATGCACTCGCGCAGCTGCCCGATGCGTTGGACTGGCGCTTCGAACATATCGGGGGCGGGAAACTCGCCGGTGCACTGGCGGAAGTAGCCGCTGCCCGCGGCCTCGGCGAGCGGATCGACTGGCGCGGCAAACAGGATCAGCGCGCGGTCGTCGACGCGATGCGCGCGGCCGATCTCTTTGTCCTGCCCTCCCGCATCGCGGATGATGGGGACCGGGACGGGCTGCCCAACGTGCTGATGGAAGCGGCGAGCCAGCGCCTGCCGATCATCTCCACCGCCGTCTCCGCCATCCCCGAGTTCATTCGCGACGGTGAAGAGGGCCTGCTCGTCCCGCCGGGCGACGCAGCAGCACTGGCCAACGCCATCGCCCGGCTGGCCGACGACGCCCCCCTGGCGTCGCGTCTCGGCGCCGCCGCGCACCAGCGCCTCCTCGCCGATTTCGGCATGGATGCGGGTATCGAGACCATCGCTGCCCGCCTGAGCGCAGCCCTGGCCGCCGCTCAGGCTCCCTCGGCCGCATCCTCTGCCAACGCGCCCTCCACAACCGCGCCGGAGGCGGTGGCGGGCGGGCGCCTATGACCGGCATGCTCGCCAAGAGCGCTGAGGGTTCTCCTGCCCTCCCCCTCGCGCCGAGGGGAGAGCCACTGCCCATCGCCTTTTATGCGCCCATGAAGGCACCCGATCACGCCGTACCATCCGGCGACCGTGAAATCGCCCGCCACCTCTTCGCAGCCCTCGCTGCGGCAGGCGCGTGCCCCGCCCTCGCCTCGAGCCTCCGGGTACTGGACCTCTCGGGCGACGCTGACGCGCAAGCCAGGCTCTCGAAAGCCGCGGAGGCCGAGGTGGCGCGCATCATCTCGGCAGGGGCCGGCGGCGCGCGGCTGTGGGTGACCTATCACTGCCACTATAAGGCGCCGGATCTTGTGGGCCCCGCGGTCGCACACGCCCTCGGCCTGCCCTACGCCATTGTCGAGCCATCGATCTCTCCAAAGCGCCGCGAGGGTCCGTGGGCCCGCTTCGCCGCAGCCTCCGAGGGCGCCATCATGGCCGCGGACCGGCTTTTCTGGACGACGCGGCGGGACCGCCCGGCCCTGGAAGCCGCAGGGCTTGGCCCCCGGCTCGTCCATCTGCCACCAGCCGTGAAGGCCGGTGCTGAACCACCGCGCCTTGGCGAGGCGTCCGGCCAGCCGCTCCGCCTCCTCACGGTCGCGATGATGCGCGGCGGAGACAAGGCGGAGAGCTATCGCCGCCTCGCCCGCGCGCTCCGCCGTCTGCCCGGCCCCTGGCGGCTCGAGATCATCGGCGACGGTCCCGTGCGCACGGAGATCGAAGCCCTCTTCGCGCCGTTCTCCGGCCCCCTGCAGGGCGCTGCGGGACTGGGGGATGTCGCCGTCCGCTTCCTCGGCGCGCGCGAGCCTGCCGAGATCCGAGCCGCGATGGAGGAGGCGGACCTGCTGCTCTGGCCCGGCGTCGGCGAAGGGATCGGCATGGTCTGGCTCGAGGCGGGTGCCGCCGGGCTGCCGGTCGTGGCGGAGGACGGGCCTGCTGCGCGCGATGTGGTCGCCGGCGGTCTGCTGGCAGCACCGGGCGACGCCTCGGCCTTCGCGGATGCAATTGCCGAGGCAGCGGCGGCGCGCCCAGACCTTTCGCGGAAGGCCCGGGTATCCGCCATCGACAGGCACAGCTCGGATGCGATGAGCAAGACCCTGGGCGAAAGCCTCGCTGCGCTATTACCATGACCGCCGAAGCCCACGATCCCACCGAGGGCGGCGTCCCCATCGCGCTCCTCCGCCATTTCCCGACGGACTGGAACGGTGAGCGCCGGCTGCAAGGACAGACGGACAGGCCCCTGACCGACGCGGCGCGTGAGCGGCTCCACGGGCTCGCGCTGCCCGCGCCCTGGGATACCGCGGCACTAGTCTCCAGCCCCCTCGGCCGGGCGACGGAAACCGCCACGATCCTCGCCCCGGGCACGCGCTTCCGCCTCGAGCCCCGGATCGTTGAACTCTCCTGGGGCGATTGGGAGGGGATGCTGGCGGATGATCTGGGTCAGGATGCGAACGGCCTCCGCCCATGGGACACGCTCGGCTGGCGCGGCCGCCCGCCTGGCGGGGAAAGCGCTGCGGACGGCTGGGCCCGGGCTTCCAGCGCCCTCCGGCGGCTGGCGAAGGCCGGCAAGCCCGCTGTCCTCGTGACGCACAAGGCCCTGATGCGGGTCATCCTCGGCCAGGCCTGGGGCTGGCAGGGGCCTGATCGCGGCACGGTCGATATCCGCCGCGCGAGGCTCTATCCGCTAATGCTTGATGCGGGGGGCAGGCCGCACAGTCCGGCCGAGCCTGTTCGCCTGATCCCGCGCGAGCAACCGGCCAGGTCATGAACGATGTAAGCGCCGAGCACGCCCGACCGCGCGTGGCCTTCCTCGTAACCTCGCTCAGCGGCAGCGGGCATCTCGTGCGGACGCTGGCGCTCGCCGACGCCGTAGCCGAGACCAGGGCCGAGACTGGGGCCGAGAACGGGGCCCGAACCCTCGTACTCTCCGGCGGCCGCCCCCTCGGCGATCTCGCAGCGCCGGCGGTTCCCCTGGTGCAGCTGCCCCCCCTTCTGGTCGCGGGACGGGATTTCTCGAGGCCGACGGATGCCGCAGGCCGGCCTGCGGACGCCGACCTTATGGCGGCTCGGCGCGCCGCCATCCAAGCTGCGCTCGAGACCTTCGCACCCGATGTTCTGGTGGCCGAAACCTGGCCGCTCGGCCGCCGCCGCCTCACCGATGAGTTTCTGGAGGCGATCGCAACCGCCCGCGCGGCTCGGCCAAGCGCGAAGGTCCTCACCTCGGTGCGGGACATTCCCGAGCCCCCCTCCCGGCCCGATCGCATCACCACGGCGGCCACCCATCTGGCAGACCATGTCGACGCCGTGCTGTGCCACGGCGATCAAGATGTGCTGCCCCTTCATACCACCTGGCCCCTGCCAGCCGATGGCCCACCCATTCGCTATACCGGATACGTCGCGACGAAGGCCACGCCAGCACCCGCCGCCGGATCTCGTGACGAGGTGCTCGTGGCCGTCGGCGGCGGCGATATCGGCGCCGCTCTTCTGGACCTTGCGGCACGCGCGGCACTGCTCTCCGCTCGGCCCTGGCGGCTCCGGGTCGGCGGGCCGGCCGCGGCCGCGCGGGCCCTGGCGTTGAGCGCGCAATACCCTGCACCAAACCTCACCATCGAACCTGCGGGGGCGGACTATCGGGCGCGGCTGGCACGGGCGGCGGTCAGCGTCAGCCTTGCGGGCTATAACACCGTTACCGATCTTGCGCCGCTCGACACACCCGCCCTCCTGGTGCCGGACGAGACGGCGGGAGAGCGGGAGCAGGCGATCCGGGCGGATGCGCTGGCCCGTTCCCCGGGCATCGTCGTGAGCCGCCTCGAAGCGCTCACGGAGCGAGGGCTGTCGGAACTTGCCGAGGCCATGGCCAAAGGGCCCCGCCGTCCGCCCCTGCCCCTCTCGCTCGACGGTGCCGCCCGGGCTGCCGAGATCATCCTGACCAACGCGGGACGTTCATGACCGACGCTGTTCCCACACGCCGCATCCACGACACCGAAGCCCTGGGCGCCCAGCTGAAGGCGATCACCGAACGGGCGCGGGTCGATCTGCGCTATCTCCACGACGACCGGAGCCGCGCCCATATCCGCGACACCCTGCCGCCAGGGGCCCGCATCCTCGACATCGGCGGGGGAATGCGAGGGGCGCTCGCGGGGCTCGATGGCAGGGTTGAGACCCTCGACATCAACGACATCGAGGACAACCACAACCTTTTCCGACCGGACATCCTGGGTGATGTCTGCTCACCCTTTCCGGACTGGATGGCCGAGCGCTACGACGCGGTCATCGCGCTCGCGATTATCGAGCATGTGTACGACCCACCCGCGGCCATCGCGAATTTCAGGCGGGCGCTGCGCCCCGGCGGGCAGCTCTTCCTCTATGTGCCGTGGATGTGGCGCTACCATGCGCCCCGCAGCCTGGTTTTTCAGGACTATCAGCGGCTGAGCCGGGACGGCATGGCCTACCTTCTGCGCGACTTCGAGGACGTGACGCTCTACCCGCTCAGGGGCAAATACAGCGCCATGGCCAACCTCTTGAAATGGTGGAAGCCGATGGTGGAACGACGCTTCGGCGGCCGCATCAACCGCCTGCTCGACACGCGCGCGAGCGACTGGCGCAACACCATCCAAACCTCCGGCTTCTTTGCCGAGGCACGGCGACCTTCCCTCGAAGACCGCTAACCGGAAGGTCGCTGGCCCCGGATTTCCAACCGCATTCGGCGCTCGTCAGGGCCCGGTATGATCGCCCTACCGATCAAGCCGGTCAGTCTTTCAGCGCAACGACCCCTGAACCCTTCCACCGCGTCCCCGCACTCATCGACAGCCAGCACACCATGCGTCTGGCGCGAGGGATCAGAAGGATCGTGCCATGAGAGCCTATATTGACACGGCCCATTCCAGAGGCCGGCCAACGCACAGGCCCATGCTCACGGGGCCCGCGCTGATCCTCATAAGCCTTCTGCTCGTCATTGCCGGGGTTCTGATCGGTTCACCCCCTGCAGCAGCCTCGTCCTGCGCCCTCGCGGTGAAGGCCTGTGCCAAGAGTGCCGCGAAGAGCAGCGTGAAGCTATCCAAGACCATCGCACAGTGCCGCGCCGTGCGCGGGTGCCTACCGGATTGAAGAGGTGGAAAGCGGCAGTGCCGGGCGGATTGCCGCCGCCGTTTCGGCATTGGTCGCGACTTCCGTTCCTGTCGCCGCAGCTGCCGGCGGGAGAAACGCTCCTGCGGGAGGGTCTGCCGCTCCACCTTCCTGACGCCGGCCTGCCGGCGCGCGCGTCTCCGAATTGTCGGCAGCGCCCTAAAATCCGCCGCGGCCTGCGCTGCCGTCGCAACCTGCGCGAAGCCTGCGCCCTGAGCCCGTGCTCAGCCCTCGCGTCGGGCCTGTCGTCTCAGCTCTGCGCCCTCAGGGCAGGCCCTTCACCACGCCCGGTTGGGTGACCGCTTCATCATAGGCCTTGCGGGCGAAGACGGCCTTCACCTCGTCCGCGAAGCTCTCGAGCGGGTCCATGGGGTAGTCGGGATCGAAGCTCGATTGATCCCAGCGCTCGCAGAAATCAACGCAGGACTGGTAGTAGGGGCTGTCCTTGTATTTCTCGCGCAGCTCGCGGTCCCAGCCATAGTGATGGGCGTAGTAGTACATCTGGAAGATGCCGTGATGCTCCACGACCCACGTCACCTCCTCGCGCATGAAGGGACGCATGATCTCGGCGGCAAAACGGTCGTGGTTCTGCGGTGCGAGCCCGTCGCCGATATCGTGGAGGAGGGCTGCCACCACCCAGTCCCGGTCCGCGCCCTCGCGGCGGGCGCGTGTGGCAGCCTGGAGGCCGTGCTCGAGCCGGGTGATCTGGTAGCCCGAGAGCGTCTCGTCCGCCTGGCGGGCGAGCTCGGAGAGGAGGCGCTCGGCGGTGCCGGCGAGGTAAGGCTTCTCCATCTCCTCGAGGAGCGCGTAGTCCTCCGCCGTGCCGTCCTTCATGGCGGTGAAGCTGACGGTGCGCGGTGCGGTCTCGGTCATGGCTCTATCCCTCTCGCGGCTCAGGCGTAGAGTGGCACGTCTGCCGCACCGTCCGCCAGCGTGGCGGCCTGGGCACGGCGGACTTCTTCATAAAGCGCGAGGCTGGGAGCGGAGAAGCTCTCGACCGGCGGGGTCATCAGGCTGCGGCGGCCGAAGCGATCCACCCCGCGAGCGAGCATGGCATAGTCCCGCCCTTTGCCGGTGCTGGGCGTCTCGGGCGTGATGTAGCGTATGACGAGGCCGATACGGCGGTCATCGGTCACGTTCGGGCCGCTGGCGTGGAAGATGCGGCCGTGGTGGAGCGACATCTCGCCGGGCCGGAGGGCGGCGATGACGGCGTCGGCTTCATCGACCTCGACGGCAAGTTCCTGGCCGCGGCTCAGGAGGTTTGCGGGGTCGTCCCGGTCCTCATGGGGCACGAGGGCGTTCTTGTGGCTGCCGGGCACAAACCGCATGCAGCCCGCCTCAGCCGAAGCGTCCGAGAGCGCGACCCAGGCGGTGACCTCATGGTCCGACCCGTCCATGCCCCAATAGGTGAGGTCCTGATGCCAGGCGATCACCTTGTCGGTCCGCGCCTCCTTCACGATGAACTCGCAGGACCAGACCAGAATGTCTGGGCCGAGGATGCTCTCGACACGGTCGAGGATCCGCGGATCGAGTGCGATCTCGGCGGCCTCCCGCATCACGATGTGGCTGTTGATGCGCTTGTAGGTCTCGATGGGCTGGGGGTAGGCGCCCTCCTCATGCCGCGCCTCGAAGCTTTCCAGCATCGCGCGGTGGCGGGCGGCCTCCGCCGTGCTCATCACCGGCACGGGGCAGAGATAGCCGTTATTGTCGTAGGCGGCGCGGTCTGCCGCGGACAGGCTGCCGGTCATGTGGCGCTCCTCTGGCATTGTTTGTTGTGCGGAGAGGAGCAGCTGCGACGCTGCCAGGCCAGTTGGGCTTCTTGCCCCTGAGCGAAAGCTGCGCTTATGCTCAAGCAATGCGCCAGCTACCGCCCCTAAACTGGATCCGCCTCTTCGAAGCCGTGGGCCGGACCGGGAGCTTCGCGCGGGCGGGCGAGGAACTCGGGATCTCGGGCCCGGCCGTGAGCCAGCAGATCAAGGCGCTGGAGACGCATCTGGGCGAGACCC